>CAYXPX010000029.1:0-11274 GCA_964467335.1 Candidatus Woesearchaeota archaeon
GAATATGAAAATCATTGGATAAGACAGAGAGTTAATCCTGAAACAGGAAAACCATTTGAATCATATGCCCAGTATAGAAATTATTTGGCAAGACAGAGAGTTAATCCTGAAACAGGAAAACCATTTGAATCAAGAACTGAATATGAAAAACATTTGGCAAGACAGAGAGTTAATCCTGAAACAGGAAAACCATTTGAATCATACACCAAATATATAGAATATTTGGCAAGACAGAGAGTTAATAGACAGAGAAATAAGGAACTAAGTGATTTTATTAAAGGAAGATTGAAAGACAGTGATGTAAGTCAAAATTGGTTGGCTAAAACGACAGGTATTTCAAGACAGGCAGTTAATTCATATGCGCAAGGAAAGTCTATTCCGAAAAGCAATAATTTAAGAAGAATATTAAAAGCCCTGAATATCAAAAAACTGCCAAGGAGTTTAGAAGATTTAATTTAGAATATTGACAATCCCAAGGAAGGAGTTATAAGAAATTTTGAATAGCCTTACTAACTAAGATAATCAAGAAGATAGGTTGGGAGAAGAGTCAAGAATTAAAAGCAGAAGTCAAATGGAATAAGCCAATAATCAAAAAAAATTAATTTTTTAATCTTCTGACCTGACGTTAACTGAACAAATTACCAAAATATAGACTGCAGTTACATAAACATTAAAAACAGCATTTTATCCTTTGAAAATATGAGAATTGGGATTGTTGGCTCTGGTTATGTGGGTCTTGTCAGTGCGGCATGCTTTGCTGAAAAAGGGAATGATGTTATTTTAATGGATATTGATAAAGACAAGATAACTGCAATTAACGAGGGCAGGCTTCCAATATATGAGCCAGGGCTTGAAGAGCTTATAAAAAGTACACGAAAACACCTGTCTTTTACACCAGATATTTCTGATATTGCTTCATCAGATGTTATATTTATTGCAGTAGGCACACCTGACGGGCAAAACGGGGCAATAAGCACAAGATATATCATGGAAGCTGCTGATTCCATAGGAGAGGCTACAAAAAAATATACAGATAAATTTCAGGTGGTTGCTGTAAAAAGCACAGTGCCTCCTGGAACAACAAGGAATGTTGGTGATTTAATAAAAAGATACAGGTCGTCTGATGATAATTTTGCAATGGCTGCAAATCCTGAATTTCTAAAAGAGGGCTCTGCAATTGAGGACTTTAGAAAACCTGACAGGGTTATTGTCGGCACAGAAAGCGAAAGAGCAAGGGTGCTGTTTTCAGAACTTTATACTCCTTTTATGAGAACAAAAGAAAGAATGATTTTTATGGGAATTGAGAGTGCTGAGCTTACAAAACTTATGGCAAATGCCATGCTTGCAACCAGAATTGCTTTAATGAATGAGACTGCAGATCTTGCAGGAAAAATCGGGGCAGATATTGAAGAGGTAAGAATTGGCATTGGTTCAGATCCCAGAATAGGGCAACAATTTTTGTTTCCAGGACCTGGATTTGGGGGGTCATGCCTTCCAAAGGATGTAAGCGGCTTAGCTGAATATGCCAGAATATCCGGTGCGCACCTTTCAATAGTTGATGCTGTTGGCAGATCAAACAGAACACAATGGTACTGGCTTGCTGACACTGCTCTGGATTTTTTAAAAGATATTCGTGAAACAAAAACATATGCTATCTGGGGAGCTTCCTTCAAACCCAGGACAGATGACATAAGACATTCTGCCACGCTGTATACTGCACGGCGACTGCTTGAGCATAATGCTTCTGAAGTCAGAATTTATGATCCGCAGGATAAAGCACTTCTTAATATAGAAAAGGAATTTACGGGAGATGAAAGGGTTCGCTGTTTTAGGGATGTTTATGATGTGCTTAATGGCTGCCATGCACTGCTTATTGCTGCTGATTGCGATGAGTTTAAGGGCATAGATTTAACCAAAGCCAGAGAGAGACTTAAGCACAAAGTGATTATAGATTCAAGAAACCTTTATAATCCTAGATTAATGGATGGGCTTGGTTTTGATTATGTAAGCCTTGGAAGGCGAAAAGTTCTTGCCAGGGTATAATACATCTAATTTTTGGCTGACAATAAAATAAAACGAAACTTAATTAAAGGATATAGGGGAACAGAAGTAATTAAAAGAATATTATATGAAAATAATATCATATTGCGAGGAGGTCCAGTCTATATAAGAACTAAAGAATTAGGATTATGAAAAAAATAAGTTGTATTGGCATTGAAAGTACTGCACTTTAAACTAAATAGCAGAGATACTTTCGGTGTCGGGATAGTTGCAGATAAAAAAAAAATATTAGCAGACCAGCGCAGAATGTACACTTCTGAAAAAGGCGGGATTATACCATCAGAAGCAGCTAATTTTCACAGAAAAAACAAGGAAGAAATCCTAAAAAAAGCATTAGAGGAAGCGAAATTAAAAATTGAAGACGTTGATGTGATTTCATTTTCTGAGGGCCCTGGACTTCCGCCAAGCCTGATTGTAGGAAAAGAATTTTCAAAAGAGCTGGCATTGAAATATAAAAAACCACTAATTGGCGTAAATCATTTATGCGGCCATCTTGAAGAGGGAAAATTTTTTACAAATGCAAAAAACCCTGTGTTTGTTTTTGTTTCAGGAGCAAATACGCAGATAATAGCGCACGAGGGCGGGAAATACAGGGTATTTGGAGAGGCACTTTCAGTTGGTCTGGGAAATGCATTGGATAAATTCGGCAGGGCAGTTGGCCTTGGATTTCCTGCAGGACCAAAAATTGAAGAATTAGCAAAAAAAGGAAAATATGTTGAGCTTCCTTATGTTGTAAAGGGAATGGATGTTGAATTTTCCGGCATTGTAACCCACTGTGTTAATTTATACAAAAAAGGAATTCCTGTTGAAAACCTGTGCTATAGTTTACAGGAGACTGGTTTTGCAATGCTGATTGAAGTTACAGAAAGAGCCCTGGCGCATACTGAAAAAAAAGAGACCCTGCTTATCGGCGGTGTTGCAGCAAACAAAAGATTTGTTGAGATGCTTGGAATAATGTGAAAAGAGAGGGGAGCGAAAGCCTATGCATGTCCACTAAAATATTCAGGAGATAATGGAGTGCAGATAGCAATAGCAGGATTGCTTCAGTTTAGATCCGGCTATAAAGTTTACAGAACAAAAGAGGAGATCCTAAAAGCAGACATAAATCCTGTATGGAGAATTGATGAAGTTGAAACACCATGGATAGAAAAGTAATTTTTTGATATGACTTTAAAAAAGGGACTTTTTGCAAACAAGCATTATTTTCCACAAATGTTTATAAAAGATTAATTCCCTGATATTTATGGAAAAAGAGGTTGGGTGCGCCCCAATTTATTCTTATAAAATTGACAAATATTAAATATGCCACCCTATCATATATTCTATGACATCATTCTGGAGAATAGTAAATGAAGTAATAAGAGACTCTGATATAATCATTGAGGTTCTGGATGCGAGATTTCCAGAAGAAACAAGAAACATAGAAGTGGAAGACAAGATAAAAAAAATTAATGCTAAGGGCATTGATAAAAAAATAATATTTGTACTTAATAAATCAGACCTTCTTAAAGAAAAATTTTCAGATATAAAACTTGATTTTGAACCTTATATTTTTGTATCAGCAAAAAATAATTTAGGCACTACACAATTGAGGAAATTATTGAACAAGAATGCAAAAAAAGGCAGGCCATTAATCGCCGGAGTGGTAGGATATCCAAATACTGGAAAATCTTCGCTGATAAACTGCTTAAAACAAAAGAGGGCAGCCGGCACAGGCTCCATGCCCGGGTTTACAAGAGGACGCCAAAAAATAAGAATAACAAAAAATATTTACCTGCTTGATACGCCTGGTGTTTTTCCATACAAAGAAAAATCAGAAGAAAAACATGCATTAACAAATGTAAGAGACTACAGAAAAGTAAAAGATCCTGATTTAGTTGCCATTGAAATTCTAAAAAGAATCAAGGATAAAACAATTATTGAAAATTTGTACAAAGTAAAACCTGCTGATAATCCAGAAACAACACTAGAACTTATTGCAAAAAAATTCAACTGGCTCATAAAAGGAGGAAAGCCAAACATTGACCAAACTGCAAGAAAGATAATAATGGACTGGCAGAGGGGAAAATTAATTATCTGATTCACTACCAAAAAGAGTTTACACACACTTAATAAATAATTAAAATTTTGGCTATATATGAAATTTGTGTTAACAAAAAAACCAAAAAATCCAACCATTATACTCGGCATTCCAAGTCTAAGCCTTGTCGGGATATTATCAACAAAATATCTTCTTGACCACCTTGATGTTGATGAAATAGGAAACATAGAATCATCTGATATTATTCCTATGACTGCAATACATAAATCAAAGCTTGTTAATCCAATCACCCTATACTACAACCAGAAATATAATTTAGTCATAATCCAGTCAATAACAGAGGTTACAGGACATGAATGGGATTTAGCAAAAACGATAATGGAAGTTGCAAATACTCTTTCAGCAAAAGAAATGGTACTTATTGAGGCAATGCCGCCGCATGAGGGGGAAATGAAGATATATTATTACTCAACAAAAAAGAAGCTAAAACTTGATCCTATAAAAGAGGCTGTGATAGCAGGACCTGCAGCATCTATCCTGCTTGAGGCCAAAAGCATTCCTGTGACATGCCTTTTCGCAGAGGTTCATTCGCAATTGCCTGACTATGAGGCAGCTGCAAAAATAGTTGAGAGCCTGGATGATTACCTTGGATTAAAAATTGACTTTAAACCATTGATGGAGACAGCAAAGAAATTTGAGAACAGCCTGAAGCAGGTAATGGAAAAGCAGAAAAGGGCAGTAGAGAACATGTCGCAGAAAGAGAAGAAAGAACTTAGTTATTTTGGATAATTTTATAAATTCTCTAAAACGCAAAAATGTGGATGGAAATAGAAATTTGCGCTGTGAGCGGATATTCTGAAGTCGGCAAAAATATGACTGCTGTAAAAGCAGGCGATGATGTTGTAATAATTGACATGGGCGTCAGCATACAGGACCTGATAGAGTATGAAAAAGAGAAAGATGGAAATTCTGCAAAAACACTTGATGTCAATGATTTAATCAGAATAAAAGCAATACCTGATGACAGGAAGATAGAAGACTGGGCTCCTTTAGTGAAGGCAATCGTGCTTGGACATGGACACTATGACCATATTGCTGCTGTTGGATTTCTTGCTGAAAAATACAAATGCCAGATAGTCGGAACTCCATTTACAATTGAAGTTTTAAAATCAATATTGAGAGATGATGATATAAAAATTCCAAACAAATTCCAAAATGCCAGGCTCAATGAGAAAATTAAAATCTCTGAAAACATAACAATAGAACTTATTTCAATTTCCCATTCTACACTGCAGTGTGCGCTTGTTGCCGTACATACTCCGGGAGGAACAGTGCTTTACGCAAATGACTTCAAGCTTGACTCAACACCTGTTATTGGGGAGAAACCAAACTACAAAAGGCTGAAACATCTTGGGGATGAGGGCAATGTTCTGGCTTTAATTTCAGAGTCAATGAATGCTGGAATAAGCGGAAAAACGCCAAGCGAGAGAGTTGCAAGAGAGATGCTGAAAGATGTGCTTTTTGAAGCGGACAGCAGGGGAAAGGCAATATTTGTAACATCATTTGCATCAAACATTGCAAGGCTGAAAAGCGCAGTTGAATTTGGAAGAAAGATTGGGAGAAGAGTGGTTATAATGGGCAGAAGCATGGTAAAATATGTTGAGGCAGCTGAAAAGCTTGGTTTTGTAAGATTTTCAAAGGAGGCAGAGCTTGTTGCATTTGGCTCCCACAGAAGAAGAAAATTAAAAGAGATCAGCAGCAAAAGAGAAAAATATCTTGTCATAACAACTGGCTCGCAGGGAGAGCCAGGATCTGTTCTTGACAAAATAGTAAATAATCAGCTTCCCTTTGATTTTCATGAGGGCGACATAGTAGTATTTTCATGCAGAACAATTCCTGTATCAATAAACATAGCAAACAGGGAGAAACTTGAAGGCCAGCTGCGCGAGCATAAAGTCAGGATGTTTATGGGAGTCCATGCATCCGGCCATGCAGCTGCCGAGGATCTTAGAGAATTAATAATGCTTACAAAACCAAAGCACATAATCCCCTCGCAGGGAGATTTAAGGGCAGAAACCTCCCTTGCAAATATTGCAGAGGAATGCGGATATAAAATGGGGGAGAGCGTACACATTCTAAACGACGGAAACAGGATTAAATTTTGATGCATTCATACAAGACTTTTTCTGCAAGAATTTTGTTGAATTTTTCAGGCTCTTCAAAAAGAGGATGGTGCGCAGAATTTTCAAACACAATAAGTTCTTTCTTCCCTGCCCTTAGTTTTTTGAAATATTTTTTTACAATGGCCAGCGGAGTCTGGTAATCATGCTTTCCATGTATAAAATACACTGGAACATCAATTTTTTTAACCTGACTAAAAAAATTAACCCCTAACATTTCCCTCCAGAGGGCCTTAACTGAAAACTCCCACCCCCTTCTGTAATTCATGAGGTCATTAAAATTGTAGTACTCTGAACACACAATAATTTTTTTAAATTTTTCTATGCCCTTTTCCCTGTACATTGCACCTCCGAATTTATGAACCCATTTTATAATAATCCCAACCCTTTCAAGAAATACATCGCCGTGATGGGGCTTTATTTTTTGAATTGTGCTTAACTCCATGATTGCCTGATTATTCCTGGTTTCCTCTGCATTTTTAACAATGAATTTCATGGCAATTTTTTCAGATTCTTTTAGGTTTACAATCTGTCCTGTGCTTATGTAGGCATGCAGAAGTTCAGGATGTTTTTCCGCTATTATTGTGCCAATTACAGAACCCCATGAGTGGCCGAGCAAAAATATTTTTTCCTGATTAAATTTCTTTTTCAGATATTCAATAAGTTCGCAGGCATCTGCAACAAACTGTCCTATATTCATAGAATCCTTTATTTTTTCCTGCGGAAAGAATGATTTGCACGTTCCTCTCTGATCCCAGTTTACAACAAGAAAATGATCTTCAAGGCTTCTATTATAATTAGAAACCAGGCCCATTACTGAGCAACCAGGCCCGCCATGAAGTACAAGCAGTATTGGATTGCCGGCGCTTTTTCCCCTTATCAATACTGCCTGATCTATATTCCCAATCTTAATTTTTTCCAGAATATGCACAAACCTGTTATTATAATCATAAATATTACAATCAGAACTGCTGCTGAACAGACTCTCAGTTTTTGCGCCCATATTATTCATTTTATCAAACAATCTATTCATGTTTAACAAATATCAGGCAAATTCATATTTAAACATACTTTTTTGTCCTGTAAAGTTTCATAAAGCGTTGTAAAATAATTATTTCATTACAATTATCTATAAAAACAGAAACGCCATACCCATAGCATGAAATTCAGCCATATGAGCGACTGCCACATAGGTTCATGGAGAGAGAATACACTAAGGGAAATTAACCTTAAATGCTTTGAGATGGCAGTTGAAACGTCAATTGAGAACCATGTCGGCTTTATTATAATATCCGGAGACTTGTTTGACACTGCGCTTCCCTCAATTGATATCCTAAAAAGCACAGCAAAAATACTCAGCAGGCTTAAAGAATATGACATGCCTGTTTATGTTATACCTGGCTCGCATGATTTTTCAGCTTCAGGCAAAACAATGCTTGATGTTCTTGAAAATGCAGGCCTTATTACAAATGTTATGAAGTTTGATGAAAATAAGAGGCTGATTTTTACAGAAGACAGGACAGGAGCAAAGCTTACCGGAATGTACGGAAGAAAGGGCGGGCTTGAAGAGCAGGACTATAATAATATGGAGAAGAGCCATCTTGAAAATGAGGGCGGATTCAAGATATTTCTTTTTCATACGCTGCTTGATGAAACAAAAAATGATGAATTCAACATGATAGAAGCCCCTTCAATAAGAATATTACCGAAGAATTTTGATTATTATGCAGGAGGGCATCCGCATTTTATTTATACAAAACATCATGAGGGCCATGGTATTGTTGCCTATCCCGGTCCGATATTCCCAAATAATTTCCAGGAGATTGAAAAACTAAAACATGGCAACTTTTTTATTGTTGAGACAGGCGACGGCTTAAAAGTAAACAGCATTCTGCTGAAGGCTGCTGAAACTGTTTCTTACTTCATAAGCGCAGAAAACAAGACCCCAAAAGAGGTTGAAAATGAGATTTTAAAAACTGTAAAAGATTTTAACAATAAGATTGTAACAATAAGGATAGAGGGCTGCCTCAAAGATGGAAAAACAGGCGATATTGATTTTGGGAGAATATATGAAAACTTCAAAGAGGCGTACTGCATTCTCAGAAATACAAGCAAACTTACAACAAAGGAGTTCCAGAGAATTGAGGGTGAGATAAAGGATGTTTCAAGCATAGAACTTTCTGTAATAGAACAATATTCAAAAGACACGCTGTTCAGCAAAGACAGTGTGCTTCAGATCATGAGATGCATGGACACTGAAAAGCATGAGGGCGAGAGAAATGCTGATTTTGAGGCAAGAGTGATAAAAGAAATTGCGGATATTATAAATATTTAAAATGATTATAAAAAAAATAAAACTAAAAAATATAAGAAGCTATACTGACGGGGAAATAAAATTTCCTGAGGGAGTCATACTTCTTAGCGGGGACATAGGCGCAGGAAAATCAACAGTACTTCTAGCAATTGAATTCTGCCTTTTTGGAATCGTCAGGGGAGAATTAAGCGGTTCAAGCCTTCTAAGGAATGGATGCAATGATGGTTTTGTCCATCTTACTTTTTTTTTATTTGACAGGGAAATTTCAATAAAGAGGACGCTGAAAAAAACAAGCAATGGAATTGTGCAGGATGCCGGATTCTTAACAATAAATGATGTGACACAGCAGCTTACACCTGTCGAACTTAAGCAGAATATTCTTGACATACTAAACTACCCCCAGGAGGCACTGACAAAAAAATCACTTATATTTAGGTATACTGTTTATACCCCGCAGGAAGAAATGAAGATAATTCTTCTCGGCAACAAAGAGGACAGGCTTCAGACACTAAGAAAAGTATTCGGCATAGACAGGTACAAAAAAATCAAGGACAATGCAAATATCATAACGGCAGAAATAAAACAAAAGAAAAGGGAGCTTGAGGGTTTTGTTTCAGACCTTGAACCAAAAAAAGCCAGAGTGATAGAACTTCAGGCATTATCCAACAATATTCACAGCCATAAGACTAAGACAGCAGATGAACTTGCAATTTTAAACATGGAACTTGTGAAAAAAACAGAGGAGCATAAAAAACTTGAGGAATACAGCATAAAGATTATACACTTAAAGAAGGATCTTGAAAATATTTTAAATAATAAGGCACTAAAGCATGAACATAAGAATAGAATTTCAGTGCAGCTTAAAATAATTCAAGAACAGCTTAATAAAATTGACGCAAGAGAATATGGTACAGACATAGAAGAACTCAGAAAGACAATAAAAGAAAGCGAGAGCTCTGCTGAATCCACAGAGAAAGAACTTAGTGAGATATCAAGAAAACTTGCAGAAATAAATACAAAAAAGAACGCAAGCGATGAGATAAAAGAGAGCATAAAAAGACTTGATACCTGCCCTTTGTGCAGGCAGAATGTGTCAGAAAAACACAAACATGATGTTTCAAGCAGCGAAGACTCCAAGATATCTCATTTTGAAAAAGACATTAAAATTTTTACTGATGCTGCTGCAGAACTTACAAAAAAAATCAAAGACACAAAAGAGGCGCTAAATAAACATAAAATAAAAGAGAAAGACTATGAGCTTAACATTCTAAAACTTAAAGATGCAAGATCAAAGATTGAAATTATAGAAAACATAAAAAATGAAATTGCAGATGCTGATAAATCATTGAATGAAATTGCAAAAAGCGAGGAAGAAATAAAAAAATCCCTTGAACTAATGAAGAACACCGGCGAGGAGATAATAAAATCAAAAGAAATTATTGACAGCTTCACCCTAAAACAAAAAAAATACGAAATTGAAATTGCCTCCTCAGAAAGAGAAATAAATTCTCTAAAAAAACAGATTGAATCTGCAACTGATGAAATAAAAACAAAGGAAAAAGCGGCTGAAAAAATAGATTATTACATAAATCTTCTGCACTGGATTGATGATCATTTTGTAAATATTGTTGATATTATTGAAAAAAAAGTAATGCTTAATGTTCATGCTGAATTTGATTCCCGGCTGCAGAAGTGGTTTGAAATGCTTGTTGACGCTGACACAATAAAAGTGAGGCTTGATGAGGAGTTTACCCCACTGATAGAACAGAACAACCATGATCTTGAGTATGAAAATCTGAGCGGCGGAGAAAAAACTGCCTGTGCACTTGCTTACAGGCTTGCACTAAACCATGTCATAAATGATATAGCTTCTCTGCTAAACACAAAAGACATTATAATTCTGGACGAGCCAACAGACGGATTCAGCTCTGAACAGCTTGAAAAAATAAGGGGCGTTTTTGAAGAGCTTAAGATGAGACAAATAATAATCGTAAGCCATGAGCCAAAGATAGAGATGTCTGCTGACAAAATCATAAGAATAGAAAAACATGGACATACAAGCAGAGTTTCAGCTTAATATCCTGACAGCATCGCTTATTGTGCTGTTTTCAACAAGGACTTTTCTTTTTACTGTCTCTGCAAGGTGTGTTTTGTTGTGCTGCACAAGATAATCATCAATCTTTTTAACAAGAACTCTTATTTTTTTAAAGCCATAAAGAGCAGCAGCAAGGGCGTCTTTTTCATGCCTGTTTTTTATATCTACAAATTCTTTTTTTGTCTTGAGAAAACTGTCAACAATTTTTATTTTTTCAGAATGCCTTAAGTCATGGTCCGGCGCAACAACCCTCGCGCCTATTTTACACGCTATTTTTTCGACAGCTGAGTTTGGCACCCTTACATCAGAACCTACCATAAAGACCTTTCCATGTTCTATAATTTTCAGAGTTATTTCCTCATGTTTAAGCGTTCTGCCAGAACCTATATCTAATACATTGCCTTCAATGTCCAATACAGCATATGCCTTTACTGCGCCTGGATCAATTCCAGCTATCAGGAGTTTTGCCAATCCAACAAACAGCAGGTATAGATATTTAAATAATTTTTGCATTTAAAAATTTGAATTCAGGGCTCTGGTGCAACCCTAAGTTTTAAGTAGAAATGAGGCATAGCCTCCTTTA
>CAYXPX010000030.1:0-3855 GCA_964467335.1 Candidatus Woesearchaeota archaeon
TGTTTAATTGTTTAGTATATAAACTTTACCATTAAACAATTATCTTATTTTTCGGACACCGAAACATTTATATACTTCGGTTCCCGAATAATGGCATGAAAACAAATTGGATGGGGGCTTTTTTATTTGAATGCAAAAAAGTAAAATCTAAGCGACGTTTACTTCACGGCCCACTAATCACAAGAATCAAGGCCGGTAAACCTTAAAGTCAGCGCACCACCTGTAAACCTTGGGGCTTTGCTGTCCGCATCTGGCAACCCTCAAAATCCTGCATTTGCATTTTTTCTTTATAAAATCAAGAACATTCCTAACGCCTGCCTCATCAGAAAAAAAATACAAATGAATAATCCCCTTGTTTTTAATATATTTTAGCCCAAGATCCAAAAATTTCAAAGAGCTGGCAGGAAGGGGCATTATAATTCTATCAAACTTTTTTTCAAACTTTGGAACAACTCTCCTAACATCACCTGGAAAAAATTTTACGTTTCTAAACTTATTAAGCTTAAGGCTTTCTAAGGCGTATTTATGCCCGTAAGGATTTATCTCCACTCCATAAATCTCATTTGCTTTTGAATGTTTGGCAATTACAAGACAGTAAATGCCTGCGCCTGAAAACATGACAAGAACATTTTCGTCTTTTTTTACGCATCTCGCAACCCTAAGCCTTTCTGCAGCAAGCCTTGGAGAAAAATAAACCCTTCCTATATCCAATTTTAAAATTACTCCATTCTCCCTGTGAATTGTCTCCAGGTTCTTATCGCCTGAAATTACCTCATACTTCTGGATTCTGTATTTTCCCTCATGCATCCCAATTTTCCTTGCAACACTCCTTATGTTTTTATGCACTTTTCTAAAGGCATCAGCTATAATTTTTTTCTTTTTCAAAAGTCGATCATCAATCTCAATAACGGCAACATCACCTATAACATCGTGCGCCCTCTTAAACAAAGAAATCTCCCCGCTTTCAAGTATATCCTCCAGCACTTCCATTAAATTATTTGCAGAACTGTCCCTTTTGTTTAATTTTTTGTCAACAATATTAAATCCATGAATATTTTTTACAACTGGAATATACACATATTTTTTTCCGCTTAATATTCTATATCTCTTGTCAATAAGTTCTTTGCTGGCTAGTTTCCTCCTTGTATCCTCAGCATCCTTAAGCAAAACCCGGGCACATTTCATAAAATATCTATTAGTAAGGTTTATATAACAATTTTGGTAGTAATCCAAACATGCTGATTAAAAAAAGAGCCGCTATTCTAGTATTTAGTATATTTTTGCTCCTGACACTAATGCCCAACGCATTTGCATTATTTGAATACCTATATACTGGAGGAATGATAGATCCGCTGGAGCTCTACCGTCAGTGGCAGGGATGGTTTGATTTTACATTAATAACTGCATTTATGATTATCTTATTTTCAATATTTCTCCCAATTGCATTAAGGATTAAGGAAGATGCAGAGAAAAAACATGCAATGCAGAAACTTGCAGTAATTCTCGGCCTTATAGCAGGACTGGGCGTTTCGTATTTCGGAAGGCAGTATTTTCAGCCAGAAGGTTTAATTCTGGGTTTAGGTCCGCTGTGGATATTCTTATTTATGTTCCTTTTTTTATTCCTGATTTATAGGACTGCAAAGGGAAAAGGAGATGGAAAATTAGGCATAGGAGTTACAATATTCTTATTGTTCGCAACCCTGCTGCTTGCAGGCATAGCATTTCCAGAATTATATAGTCCTATAGGAAGATTGTTATTTGGGAATATATTAATTGGCACAATAATTATGATTCTTAGCTTAGTTGGATTCATTGCTCTGCTTTTATGGATTCTCGGGCTTCTCGGCGGGCCGTTTAAATGGATAAGGGGGAGAGGGTCTGGTAGTGGAGGAGGAAGAGGTGCATCTGGTGGAGGTAATGGAAGAAGACCTGAAGAAGTTCCGCCAACAATAATCAAAAAGCCAAAAATAAGAAGCGTGAAAATAGAAACACTCCCTCCTGGCCCATATGAACCAGGCAAAGAAATAGTTTTAAGGGCAATAATAACAGAAGTCGGAGGGATATTTAGGTCAAGAGTTTCACAGGAAAATTTTGGATGCACCTGGAGAATAAACAATCTTGTATTAGAAGACCACAATCAGCAGGTTATGTGGAGAGTTCCGCAGGCATTAATTAACGTGCCTGAACAGGAATTAAGAATCCAGGTTGATGTCATAGATCCAGAAGATACAAGAAGAAAGGGAAGAGGAAGCACAATTATAAAAGTAAGGGGCGGAATCCCAGAGATAATAATTGAAGAGCCGGTAGATACATCAAGAGGGCAAAGCAGCAAAGAAGTTTTAGAAGGGGAAAAACTAAAATTCAGGTACATATTTGATCCTCGCAGGCCGCAGCCGCAAAACGTTGCAAACGCTGCATGGTTCTTTATCCAGGGGCACTTCGCAGAAATTGACAAAAAAACAATAAAAAGAGCATCACCAATCGCAGAAGGAAATGAATTTACAGCAGTTGCAGGACAGGACCCCTTAAAACTAAATCTAGAAACACCATACACAATAATATGCGCAGCAGTTGACAAAAAAGCCAAGCCATACATATTGCCTGTAGTTGACAAACCGCTTGAAGCACATTTCACTCTTCTTGTAAAACGCGGAAAAAATAAAACACCTCCTCCGCCTGAAAAAAAACCAAAGTTATTCGTAAGAGTAGAAAAGGTAAGCCAGCAAAAAATCCCTCCTGTCTTAAGAACAGAAACAGATTCCGGTTTCAGTGCAAAAATAGGAGAAAAATACAGGTTTATACCTGAAGTAGAAAATGATAACATTGACAATTATAAGATTGATGTAAATGCATATTGTGATCCGGCTAATTTCTTTGATGCAATTAAGGGAGGACAAGAATACCTCTTTGAACCGCGAAGTCCAGGTACAGATCATATTGAATGGACATTCCAGAAAAAAGGCGTACCTCAAAATGCTCCAGACAGTATAAGGAAAATAACTATATCAATAGATATAAGCACAAAAACACCAACACCTCCACCTCCAGGAAAACAGCCAAAGTTTATTGTAGAGGTAAAAAAAATAACAAATGAAAAAATAGAGACAATTCTCAAAACAGAAACAAACTCCGGCTTCAATGCAAACACAAAAGAAAGATATAATTTTACACCAATAGTAGAAAACGGAAACATAGAAGATTATATAATTGGTATGACTATAAATTCAAATGACTTCTTTGAAGCAATTGAAGGGGGACCAGAACACCTCTTTAAACCGCAAAATCCGGGCACAAAGAAAGTTATTTGTGTCTTCCAAAAGAGGGGTGCCCCTTCAAATATTCCAGGAAATGTCAGAGTAATAAATATAACAATTAATGTAGGAAAACCAGGAACTCCGCCTCCTCCTCCTGAAGCACAAGAACCTGAAGTAAAAATAATAAAAGTAAATAATGTTTCAGCAAGAACAGGCATGACAATCCCTCTTGCACTCGATGAAGAAGCAATTTTTGAGGTAGAATCAAAAGATCCGGAAAATAGAATTGACGAATTCTTCTGGTATATAGAAGAAAATGGCAATAAAAACCCTCTGACAAAATCAGAATACAAAAAGATTACAATAAGGTTCTCAAGAGAAGAATACATACCAAAAGAATACAAAATATTCGTTGTTGCAGGAAGCAAAGGAAGCATAATAAACGATTCAAAAGGAAACTCTGTGCATGATTATGTCAGCATAAAATTCATAGCATTTATTATAGATCCCGTATTTAAAAACGACATAGGTAAAATTAAGGCATTAGTAGGAAACCAGTTATCAGTGCTGGAAAAAATAGGAAATGAACTTAGTAAAACCA
>CAYXPX010000030.1:3955-10669 GCA_964467335.1 Candidatus Woesearchaeota archaeon
GTAGGAAACCAGTTATCAGTGCTGGAAAAAATAGGAAATGAACTTAGTAAAACCAGCCCATCTGTAAATAATTTAACAAAAGATTTTCAGGTTTTAGAATTAAGACTCATGCAACAGTTAAAAACAACAGAAGCAAAAGCATCAGATCTTGAAAAAAATGGAAAAATAAGTGAATTCATGGCAAAAGCTGTGAAAGATTGGACATTAAGAGTAGCGCAGCTGACAAGGGAAGGTAAATTAAGAATGACATCAACAATAGAATTTATCAGCAAAAATGTAGCTGAAGGAAAAATAGATGATGCAATTAAAGTTCTTAATGGCGGTCTGCTTGGAAAACCTGATCAAAAAATGAAATTTGCTGGCGGCCACTTCACAAGAAGACTGATCGCAGTGAATGAAGTTGATTAAACAAATTCTCCAAGTCCTTTTTGGCCGGAATTCTTGTCTTTTATTTTATATTTCTCAATAGCGCTCTTGATTCTTTCCTCATTAAACTCATGTTTCTCAACAAGAAGTTTCATAACTTTTTCCTCGTCAATATTCTCCCACTTTAATTTTATTTTTTTCTCTACAGGCAGATTTTCAAAAATATCATAAACTTCTTTCCAGTCAAAGTCAGCATTCAGGTTTTTAAACATCATATCAAAATTATTTTTATTGTCTGTAACCAATTTTATGGCCTTCTTCGGCCCGACACCTTTTACCCCTCCAATATTAAAATCAGTGCCGGTCAAAATTCCAAGAATAATGAGCTGCTCCTGATTAATTTTCAGCTCTTGAAGAACATTTCTCAGGTTAATATATTCAAGAAAAGTATAAACAGTTTTCCCGTAAACTTTTCTTTTTTGGCTCAAAGTCAGGTTTCTTATCAAGTCAGGCGCCCCAAATAGCAGAGAATCATAGTCCTGCGAAGCAGCAAAGTCTACAATGTCCTCTTTGCACATGAATGCAACCTGCCCCTCAGCCTCTGAAAGAGCCTGCACAACAGGAATTCCCAAAGCAGAAAGCAGTTCCTTGCTCTCATTAACCATCTCCTCATTAATTCTTGCAAACTGCTTGCTGTATTTATTCATTGCATCAATATCTTCCTCGCTTACAGCCTCCCTGTATTTTTCCTCAGCAGAATGCTTAAGCTCAGCCCTTCTCACTCTTTCAAGATGCTTCAGCTTCGGGGCCTCGCCGTCAAAAACATAAACCAGCTTTATTCCCTTTGCCATAAGATTTAGGTTCCTGGATAATAATCCCTGCAAATGAGAGGTAGTCCTTCCCTTAGAATCCATTAAATAACTGCCGTCAGCACCCCTTATAGAACTTAAAAATTGGTAAATAGTATTAAAGGCATCTACGGCAACACTCTTGTTTTTCAGATAACTAAAATCAATCTCCTCCCTCGGCACAATTCCTGTCAAATTAACGCCCATAAAAATAACGTACATAAAACTTTATATAATCTTTTCTATAGCAAAATCCATGGATGATGAACTAATAAAATGGAAAAAAGCCGGAGAGCTCGCTTCAGAAGCAAGGGAGTATGGAAAAACTCTTTTAAAAGAAGGATCTAACCTATATGAAATTGCATTAAAAATTGAAGATTTTATTATTAAAAAAAACGCAAAGCCCGGATTCCCAGTTCAAATATCAAAAAATAACATAGCAGCGCACTATACCCCTGTACCAAACGATTCAGCAGTAATAAAAAAAGGAGATGTTGTAAAATTAGATTTGGGAGTTCATATTGATGGCTACATAGGAGACACAGCATTGACAGTCGAAATTGGAACAAACAGCTATAAAGAGATAATAGATGCAAGCAAAAAAGCGCTTGATGCAGCGATAAGTGTCTGCAGACCGGGAATAAAAATAAACGAAATAGGAAAAGCAATATCAGATTCTATTCCTAAAAACCTTAAGGTAATAAAAAATCTCACAGGCCATAAGATTGACAGGTATATTCTGCACAGCAATATCTCAATACCAAATTATGACAACAATGATAAAACAGAACTAAATGAAGGCACAGTAATAGCTATCGAGCCGCATGTTTCAAATGGTGTTGGTCTTGTAAAAAACGGAAAGCCCTCAAGCAATTACAGGCTGTATAACGTCTCAAAAAATACAAGGGATGTAATAGCGAGGGATGTATTAAGTTTTGTAAAAAAAGAATTCATAACGCTTCCATTTGCAGCAAGGCATTTAATGAAAAAATTTCCTCTTGGAAAAATAAACCACGCCCTCGCAGTCCTTGAAAAAGACGAAATTCTCTACCAGTATCCGCAGCTTCCTGAAAGGGATGAAAAATGTGTTGTATCCCAGCACGAGCACACAATTTATATCTCAGATCCAGTAATAGTTTTGACAAAATAGCTTACCCCTACATTTTAAGGAAAAACACAATATTTGTATATTTGTAGGGGTAGATAATTCTATGGAAAAATTTTAGAAAAAATCATCCCATATAGCTTAAATAATCTTTTTCCCTTATCGCTGCCCCTCTTGCAGTTCTTAAATATTCATCCTCAATCTCCTCATATCTCTTCACATCTTCAGGAGTGATTGAATGCTTTACCTTATTTAATGCCTCCTCAAAATCTATCATTGAAACTCTGTCTATTTTCATGTCTTTACGCAGTGCAAGAATAGCTGCCTCTCTGCACAATGCCTGAATATCCGCACCAACATAATTCTGCGTTTTCTCAGCAAGCACATTTAAGTTAACATTATCAGCAAGCGGCATTCCCTTTGTGTGTATCTCAAGAATCCTGAGTCTTGACTTGTCTTCTGGCACAGGAGTCAAAATTATCCTGTCAAATCCTCCTGGCCTTAAAAGTGCAGGATCAAGAATGTCCGGCCTGTTTGTAGCGCCAATAACAACAACGTCATTAAGTTCCTGCAGGCCGTCAATCTCAGTAAGCAGCTGGTTGACAATCCTCTCAGTAACACCTGAATCAAAGCTTCTTCCTCTTCTCGGAGCTATGGCATCAATCTCATCAAAAAACACAACGCATGGACTTGCCTGCCTTGCCTTCTCAAAAATCTTTCTGACTCCCTTCTCGCTCTCTCCTACAAATTTATTCAAAAGTTCAGGACCATTGACTAAAATAAAATTAGCCTCGCTCTCCCTTGCAACAGCCCTTGCAAGCAGAGTCTTTCCAGTGCCAGGAGGGCCATACAATAAAATTCCTTTTGGTGGTTTAACGCCAAGCCTTGAAAAAACCTCTGGAGTTTTCAGCGGCCACTCAACAGCCTCCTTCAAATCCTGCTTAACATTCTCAAGCCCGCCAATATCCTCCCACTTTGTAGCAGGCCTTTCAATAAATACCTCTCTTAATGCGCTTGGTCTCACAAACTTCAGCGCCTCCTTAAAGTCTGCCATTGTAATCACAATTTTCTCAAGAAACTCAGATGGTATTGGCTCATCTTTTTTATATCTTAAGTCAGGAAGCAGTTTTCTCAGTACAACCATTGCAGCTTCCTTGCACAAGACTTCAAGATCAGCACCGACAAATCCATGCGTTATCCTTGCAAACTCCTCAAGTTTTACGTCATCAGAAAGAGGCATATTCCTTGTATGTATTTTCAAAACCTGCAGCCTTGCATCTTCTTTTGGAACACCAATCTCAACCTCTCTGTCAAATCTTCCAGGCCTCCTCAATGCAGGATCAAGTGAATTCGGCCTGTTTGTAGCAGCAATAACAACAACCTTTCCTCTTGATTTCAAGCCGTCCATTGTTGCCAGAAGCTGTGCAGTGACTCTCCTCTCAACCTCTCCGTAACTCTCCTCTCTCTTTGAAGCAATTGCATCAATCTCATCAATGAAAATTATGCTCGGAGCATTTTTCTCAGCCTCATCAAAAATGTCTCTTATTCTCTTTTCAGCCTCGCCGACATATTTTGAGTTGTGCAAAACAGTTAATGGATTTCCGCCTAGAAAATTACCATAAGTTTCCATAGTAAAATCATAAAGTGTGCTTGGACCGCTTCTTTTTGCAGCAGTTATAACATCCCATTTGATTCTGCCAGAAGCAATATTATTTAACAAACCTAAATCACTTTCTATTTCTCTTATTTTTTCTTTGTCTAAATTATTTTTTATCTCATTTAATCTATAACTAAACTCATCTAAAATATACCTTAATTTCCTAAACGTTAATCTGTCCCTTCCAGAGATATATCTTTCAGTTGCTCCTTCATTAATTTCTTTTCCATACTTCATAAATAAATTATTTTTTAGATTTTTTAGAATATTGGCTAAATTTGGTAATTTCTCTGATGAACCTTTTCTTATTCTTTTATTTAGCCATTTCTTGAATATTGAATTTTTAAAATCTTTTACTATTAAATCATAAAATCTTTCTCTCCCTTCAGTATCTAAAATAATGGTCTTCCACATATTCCCATACTTATTATTATGATATTCTATTTTAGAAACAATTCCCAAATGCAATAATAACACCTGTATATCTTTTAAAAATTCTCTATTTTTAGAGTAAAATAAAGGACACGGATAATTTGATTTTTCCCATCCCTGGGTGCCATCGCCATGGTAATAACCCCTCAAAAATGCAGCGATACTTCCCTTATTGCACTTAAATATCCACTTTGGTAATTTTATATCTAGGCCCTTTTTTCCGCTTGCTATATCAAACCCTTGATTTAGATACTGTCTTAAAACTGTAGAATAAACAACTACCTTGGCATTTCCCTTCTTTTTATATTCTGTAATTCTTTCATAGCTTATCCCAAATAATTTATTAAATAATTCTTTATACCTATCTCTAAATTCCTGTTTTTCAGATGCTATCCCAACACAATCTTCACCTATCCAGCCATCGCTATATATCGCTCCAAAAAATTCCATAAGTTCTGGAGTTAGGTTATCAATAGGAATAATCTTTTTGGCAGATTTTATATTCTTAGGCAATATTGTATATTTTAAATTTTTAATTTGAGCAAAGTCATTAATAGATTCTAAACTTATATCCTTCCCATTAACTTCCGTATAAAAATGTTTTTTGTTTATTTTATCAAACCAGTTTATTTGGGGATTGTTCTCTTTTGCTTTTATTTCACCGGCTATTGCAATATAATCGCCAACATTAAGATCTTCGGCTCTTTTCCATAAAACTTGTCCTTCATTATCTAATGTAGCAAATGGTTGATTTTTAGAAGTTTTAAAATTGCCGCGTTTCTTTGTTTTTATGCTATAAGTCTCTTCAGCATCTAGTTTTAATATTGATTTAACTTTGTCAGTCACTATATCAAAATCATTATTCATCGCAAATACTTTTATTTCTTCTTTAGGTACAATAATTTTTTTAAATTTGTCTTGGACAATTATCTCCCCATTTTTTTCAGCCTCGTTAAACATTTCTGCAATTGTCATTCTTCCATCTGGATTGGTTAATATTTCTGTATCTCCTCCAATGCACATTACGTTTGGCGCATCTAAATGTATAAAGTGTGCATTTGTCTCATTGGCAACAGCCCTTGCAAGAAGTGTTTTTCCAGTGCCTGGAGATCCATGCAGCAAAACTCCCTTTGGAGGTTCTATTCCAAGTCTCTGAAACAATTCAGGATGCTTTAAGGGAAGTTCAACCATCTCTCTTATTTTTTTTACCTCCTCCTGCAGTCCGCCTATGTCCTCGTAAGTAACATCAACAATCCTCTCCTCAGAAATATCAACCGCCTTGGGATTAAAGTTGACCTCTGTATTTTCAGTAACAACTACAGCATGCTTTGGCTCTGTATTAATGACTATAAATTTTAATCCTGTAAAGGCAAACAAACCAAGATCAGGTTCAAACAAATCAAATATATCCTCAAAAGGAGTTCCCTCCATCGCTCTTCTTCTCCTCCTTGTGCCTCCAAGAACAACCTGGTCGCCCTTCACTAATGCTCTTCCGAGTAAGCCTCTTTTAAAATATATAGGATCAGCCTGCACAGTAAACCCTCTTTGCGCAGGAGCAATTGTAATGCTTTTCGCTTCCTTGACCTCAGCTCTTTTAACCTTGACATACTCGCCCAGACTTGTCTTTGCATTTCTCCTAAGAATGCCATCCATCCTTATGACTGCCTGCCCAACATCAGTAGGATATGCTCTGTCAACAATTCCAACTGTCTTTCTAGTTCCGTCTATTTCCACAATGTCACCAGGTCTTACACCTATATCTCTCATTGTCTGGGAATCAATTCTTACAATTCCTTTGTAAGCCTCCTCCTGCAGTGCCTCCATAACTTTCAGCTTCACAATTGTTGATTTTTGTTCAGATGCCATCCCCATTATTAGTTCTCCCTGTTCTTATATAATTTTCCCCTCACAAAAAACATGGTTATTTTTCCAGGCCCGTCCAGGTTGAGCCTCACTAAATCATTAAACTCTCTCTCAAATTCCCTGTGAAAATCAATCAATTCCTTTGGTATTGAAACACAAAAGCTGTTTCCCACCATTCTTAGCTTAACATTAAAATCCCTCTGTTTTAGTATTTTAAAATCTTCATATTCTTTTAGGTCTCCTGGATGATAGATTATATTTCCGCACTTTAAGCACTCAAGAACTCTTAATTCAAAGCCGTCCTTTATAGCAAAATTCTTTCTGGTCTTTGAGCTGCACTTTCCGCATAATATTATATTGTCAAATATATCCCCTGCCATTTGCGTATACACAATTAAGATATACAAAAAGTATATAAAGTTTATGTTTACAAAGGCTTTGCA
>CAYXPX010000031.1:0-10565 GCA_964467335.1 Candidatus Woesearchaeota archaeon
TCATCTCATAACTTGATTTTTTGTTACTACTAATTATTAGTTTTCCATAAAATTTGGAGAATGTTCCAAGATTTTCACCTTAAACATTATTAATTCTAAAATTTATCTCTCCCCATGGACTATATATATAATATGCAAAGGGAGATGCTAAGGAGAGGTTATAGCCCAAGAACAATTAGTATATATACAGTCTGCATCAAAGACCTTATGGGTTTTTGTAAAAAGGAGTTAAAAAAAACAACAAAAGCAGACATAAAGCAATATCTAGACAGGCAGGTTGATAAGGGTGCAGCAGGCAACACTATAAACGTTAAGCTGAATGCTTTAAAATTTCTTATGGAAGAAATACTTAACAAAAAAGTGACTATTAAAATTAGGTATTCAAAAACACCAAAAACGCTGCCTGTTTTCCTTACAAAGGAAGAGATCAAAAGGCTTTTTGAGGCAGTAAAAAATGAAAAACATCTTTTAATTCTAGAATTGCTGTATTCTGCCGGGCTAAGGCTTAGTGAAGTTGTTAATCTGCAGAAGAAAGACTTTGAGTTTGATAGAATGATTGGCTGGGTCAGAAAAGGAAAAGGAATGAAAGACAGGCCATTTATAATTGCAAAACTGCTTGAACCAAAATTGAAATTTTATATTGAAAACAATTGCAATTCATTTGATTCTTACTTATTTTTAGGTTTTGGAGGCAGGAAACTTAGCCCAAGAAGCGTACAGGAAATAGTGAAGAAAGCAACTAAAAAAGCAGGAATAAATAAAAACATACATCCTCATTCATTAAGACACTCTTATGCCACCCATCTAATAGAGAATGGATATGATGTAAATGCAATTCAGCCTTTGTTAGGCCATAACAGCGCTGAAACTACAATGAGATATGTCCACATGGCAAATCCAAAGATGATTAAAGTAGCAAGCCCTTATGACAGTTTATAATCTATTTTTAAATATACAGGCAATGACAGACAAAGAGATGCTGTATGTCCCATTATTTAATAAAAAACCTGAAGAGAATTTAAGAGATGCGGGCGCTGTTTCATACCATGGGATTCAAGAGAAGACAGACAACTAATTCACATCTTAATCTTGCTGATAATATCAATAAACTACATATAGAAAGAGCGATGAAAGGACATATTATAAAAGAGGCAGTTTTAATTGAAAGCTATCAAAGGAACGGCTGATTTATCTGTATTTAGCTTAAAAGCAGTCTCTGATTCCCAACTGCAAACTCCCTATTGCCCCAAATAAATTTGTAACTTTGGTCTTGGCTTTCTCTCCTTTCTCTTAGAACAGGAAATCTAACTGCATAGGTATAATCAAACCCATTAGGAGGAAAACATCTCTCGCAATAAGGGACTCTTTTTGGACCAATCCCGAATCCGTCTGATCCAGGATCCAGAGAGCAGTCATCGTTAAGATAGAACAAATTAAGGAACCCTATTCGAATCGAACCGCCGCAGTTTTTGTGAGTGAGATGGCCGTCCTTTTTCTCGCATTCTCTGGCCACAAATGTATCAATAGACTTACCAAGCTCGTCTATGGTAACAGCAAATTCAACAAGAGACATAGCCTAATAAAATAATTAGAGGTATATAAAAATTGCCGTATTATAAACTAAACTTTAGAAGCATGTCTTTAAAATTTATATGCATTGTAAAGATGGATATACATCAGATTTATAAATCCTCTTTATTTTTCTGTATATGATAACCGCAAAAGAAAAGCCAGACAATCCAAAATATTTAAAAGAACTATTAAATCCATATGTTAAAGAATGGTTTTTTAAAAAGTTTGAGGATTTTTCCCTTCCACAGCAATATTCCATTCTGGAAGTTCATTCCAGACAAAATATTCTTGTTTCAGCCCCGACAGGCTCTGGAAAAACGCTTACAAGTTTCCTGGCAATTTTAAATGAACTCATTGATTCAAGTGAAAAGGGAATTTTAGAAGACAGGGTGTATTGCATTTATATAAGTCCGCTCAAGGCATTGAATAATGACATTCACAAAAACCTTATTGAACCATTAAGAGAGATTGAAGAAATTGCAGGCAAGAGTTTAGGAATAAGAATCGGCGTCAGAACAGGAGACACTACTCCTGCAGAAAGGGCAAAAATGCTTGCAAAGCCGCCGCATATTTTCATAACAACTCCAGAATCCATGGCCTTAATTCTTAATTCAATTAAATTTAAAGAACATATTAAAAGTTTAGACTGGTGTATTGTGGATGAGATTCATGCCTTAGCTGAAAACAAAAGAGGAGTTCATTTAAGCCTGTCTCTAGAAAGATTGCAGCACTTAAGCCCTGGAATGTGCAGGGTTGGCTTATCTGCCACAATATCGCCTTTAGACGAAATAGCAAAATATTTAGCTGGCAGTGAAAGAAACTGCAAAATTGTCGATGCAAGATTCAACAAAACTCTGGACATAAAAGTTTTAAGCCCTGTAGATGATCTGGTAAATACCAACTATGACGGAATAAGTTCTGAGATGTATAATTTAATAGATAAATTAATTCATGAACACAAGACAACTTTAATATTTACAAATACAAGATCTGGAACTGAAAGAGTCGTTCACCATTTGAAAACAAGATTTCCAAAAAAATACGTGGAGATTACAGAAGATGATCCTACAGGATACAGAAGTTTAATCGGCGCACATCATGGAAGCCTGAGCAAAAAACACAGGTTTGATATTGAGGAAAAATTAAGAAACGGACAATTAAAGGCTGTTGTGTGCTCAACAAGCCTGGAACTTGGCGTAGATATTGGCCATATAGATCTGGTGATTTGTCTTGGGAGCCCGAAAAGCATTGCACGCCTTACGCAGAGAATTGGAAGAAGCGGGCATAAATTACATTCTACAGTAAAGGGAGTTGTTATCGCCACAGACAGGGATGATTTGGTTGAATGCGCTGTAATGGCAAAAAATGCAATTGAAAGAAAAATAGACAGCATTCATATTCCTATAAATTGTTTAGATGTTTTGGCGCAGCAGATTGACGGCATCGCGATTGACAAGGTCTGGGATCTTGATGGATTATTTAATCTAATTAAAAAAAGCTACTGCTATAAGGAATTATCCAGAACTGACTTCAACGAAGTTGTCAGCTATCTTGCAGGAGAATTTGTTTCTTTGGAAGAAAGATATGTTTTTGCCAAAATATGGAAAAAAGACAATAAAATCGGCAAAAGAGGAAAACTTGGAGGGGTTATTTACATGACAAACATAGGAACAATTCCTGACGAGAGCTTTGTGATTGTAAAGGAAGGCGACCATGTTGTCGGACATCTGGATGAGGGTTTTCTTGAGAGATTAAAGCCAGGAGATATTTTTGTTCTTGGAGGAAATACCTATGAATTCAGGTTTGCAAGGGGAATGGCTGCACAGGTAAAATCAGCTGAAGGAAAAAGGCCAACCATACCAAGCTGGTTCTCAGAGATGCTGCCGTTAAGCTTTGATTTAGCAGGTGAAATCCAGAAATTTAGATTTTTAATGGATGACAAATTTAAAAATAATAAAAGCAAAAAAGAAATAATTGAATTTGTGAAAAAATACCTGTATCTTGACGAAAAGACATCTGAAGCTGTTTACAACTATTTTTATGAACAATATAATTATCTTGAAATACCACATTCCAAAAAGATTTTAATTGAGCATTATATTGATGAGCATAACAAATATTACATATTCTTCCATACTTTATATGGAAGAAGAGTGAATGATGTTCTTTCAAGAGCAGTTGCATTTGCAATAGGAAAAGTAGCTCAAAGAGATATTGAAATCGGGATAAATGACAACGGATTTTATGTCTCATGCGCCAAAAAAGTGAATGCGCTTCATGCATTAAAACTAATAAAGAGCCATCAGCTTGAAGATGTACTAAAGATTGCGATTGACAAGAGCGAAATTCTCAAGAGAAGGTTCAGGCACTGCGCTGCAAGGGCATTGATGATACTAAGAAGCTATAAGGGAGAGAAAAAAAAAGTAGGAAGGCAGCAGGTTTCCAGCATGATACTGCTAAATGCTGTAAAAAAAATAAGCCAGAATTTCTGTATTTTAAAGGAGGCAAGAAGGGAAGTTCTTGAAGATTTAATGGATATAAAAAACTCCAGGAAAATAATAAAAGCAATAGAAGACGGAGAGATAAAGCTAATTGAAACTTCCACAAGAATTCCAAGCCCTTTTGCATTCAGCCTTGCACTTCAGGGATATTCAGATGTTTTGAAGATTGAGGAAAGGCATGAATTCCTGCAAAGAATGCACCAAAATGTCATGGCTAAAATATATTTGGGAAAATAAATAAACTTTTTAACTAGTGTTTTGCAGAAAAAACATGCAAATTAAAGAGCAAAAGCTTTACGGCTTTTCAGACGGAAGAATAAGAGTTATTGGCGGAGATTTTTTTTCTTTTCTTGGAGACAACTTTGCCTTTTATCCTGTTGCAGAACACCTGCTGTATGAAACTTTTGGCAGAAACTCTTCAAAACTAATATCTCCGCAGCCTGCATCTTCAAAAAGAGGAAAAATGAGAGATATAGGTGTTGTTGCTTCTGTTTATGTAAGAAATGGGCTGCCATTATTTCTGGATGACCATATAAGAAGGCTTATTGAAAATGCAAGAACCTCTTCTGTAACAATAAATACCAATGATCCTGGGATAAGGCTTGCAATAAGATCAATGGATGTTGCACGGAGAAATCCAGGCATAGAGCATGCAATAAACATAATGCTTTTCAACGATAGATTTATCGGCAAGGACAAATCCCTGGATGAGAGATGCTGCATATCTCCCTATTTGATAAAAAACCCAAAAGAAAATTTAAGAGGTGCAGGCGCTGTTTCATACAGGGGATTCAATAGAAAACAGACAACCAATTCGCATCTTAATCTTGCTGAACTAATATTTTTTCTTAAAGCAGGAGAATATGCAGATTCAATAGATGTTCATGAGGCCATAATTATAGATGATGGCGGCAACTGCGTTGGCGGCGTAAACAGCAATATTTTCTGCGTTTATGAAAATAATCTGTGCGTTCCAAGAGAGGTTATATCTGGGGGCATAATCCAGGACAGAACAATCAGGGCTGCAAGAGAACTTGGCATAAGGGTTGCTATTGGAGAAATATCCTATCCAGGACTTTTGCGTGCAGAAGAGGTTTTTGCGGCGAATTCAACAAACTATATTGTGCCAATCACTTTAATAGACGGCAGAGCAATAGGCAATGGAACACCCGGCAAAATTACCAGAAGTATCGCCAGAGAACTTGCAATTCTTGATGACAATTACATAAAATCCTACAAAAGACTTTGCTAAGGTTTAAATATCAGCAGTGGCTTAAGATATTATGGCAAAGAATACAAAGCTTGCATTAACCCTGAGTCTTGTTATATTCCTCTTTATTTTCGTTGTACACCTGCTGAGAGTTATTTTTGGGTGGCATGCACAGATCGGAGATCTTGTGATTCCAGTATGGATTAGTATAATTGCATTTGTAATAGCTGGTCTTATGATCTACACTAATTACAGGGCACTGTAAATTCTTTTTAAATTACTGGCAGACAAAAATTTATAAATAGGCACTATTGCCATTTTTCTGCAATGATTAAAAAATATATATATACAAAAATAACACCCTATGCAGGATTAAGGAGCGACGGCAATGGAGGCATTTCCCTAAGAGTTAATTCTGATGCTAATCCTGAGAGGAGGGATTTTTATGTTGTAGACCTTGATTTTGACGGCAAGAACAGAGAGCTGGCTTCTGATTATAAAATAACCTCTGCTGTATTAATCTATAGCAAAAAAAAGAAAGATGATAAACCAAGGCATATTCCTGTTTCTGCAGTAAGCGCTGCATTAAGGGGGAGGGGAACTTCAGTACAGGAACTTCTTCAGAGGTATCTTGACCTTCGTGCATAAAATTTATAAAGTTCAAGTTTACAATAATATTAATGCAAATCACAAAAGAAATGACAATAGGAGAGGTTGTAAACATACATCCTGAAGCAGCAACAATCATGCTAAAGTACGGGCTGCACTGTGTTGGATGTGCTGTAAATCCCTTTGAATCAATAGAAAGCGGCTGTCTTGGGCACGGAATGGATGGAGAAACAATAAACAATCTTGTTACTGACCTAAACAAAATCACAAGCAAAACAAAGGAATCAGACGTCAAAATTATCACACTTACTGATTTTGCGTATGAAAAATTTCTGCAGTTCATGAAAGAAGAAAAGAAGAATGGATACGGGGTAAGAGTCAGCGCAATAATAAATAAAAACAGCGAGGTAGAATACAACCTTGAATTTGCAGACAGACCAAAAAATTCTGAAAAAGTTGTTGAGGAAAACCGTATTAAATTTTTCATCGAAGGTGATGTTCTTAATACTGTAAGCGGCATAAAAATTGATTATGTAGACGATGAGACAGGATCCGGATTTAAGATAGAGAAAAATTCAGAATCTGCAGGTGGCTGCGGGACAGGATGCGGCTGTGCCGGGTAAATAATTTGAAATAGTGAATATTTTTAAAAAAATTTAGGCAATAGCTTTAAATAACATTTGCTGCTTTCTATTTTATGGACTTACCCTGGGGAGATGAAAAAACAATACAGTTTGTGACTAATGTCGGCCTAATTACAACAAGCGGTCCGCATGGAGATAATGTGATGGCTGCTGAATGGACGCACCATGTTTCTTACAGCCCAGGATTAATTGCTGTCTGTGTTGGCCTTGGCAAGGCAACTGCAGAAAATATAGAAGCTACTGGATTTTTTGGAGTTAATATTGCTGCTGATGACCAGAATGTTTTTGCAAGCATTGCAGGAGGAAGCAGCGGAAAAGATGTTAATAAAGTTGCTGCGCTTAAAGATCTTGGCTATAAATTTTATAGTGCTGAAAAAATAAATACATTAATGGTTGATGGTGCTGTTTTGAATCTTGAATGCAAATTAGTAAATAAGGTTGTTTTAGGAGACCATATAATGTTTGTCGGAGAAATACAGAAAGCTTCCATGAATAAGGACAAAAAACCCCTTGTTTACCATGGATTGAAATTCTGGAAAATTACAGAAGCAATACAAAAACCTGATGATAAAGAACTTGAAAGAATAAAAATGGCTGTAGAAAAACACACGAAAGTTAAACAATAGTTTTAAATATCATTTCTTTAATCATTTTTATAATGGCTAAAAGAGAGTATGATATTATTATAATTGGTTCAGGGCCTGCCGGGCTTACTGCTTCTATTTATGCAATAAGATCAAATCACTCTACATTAGTCATAGCAGGATCAACTCCAGGCGGACAGCTGATGATTACAACAGATGTTGATGATTTTCCAGGATTTCCAGGAGGAATACAGGGACCTGACTTGATGGCTAAAATTAGAAAACAGTGCGAACTTCTTGGAGTTGATTTTGTGGATGAAAATGTAAACAAGGTTGATTTCAAAGGCAAAACAAAAAAAGTCTGGGCTGACAAAAAAGAATTTAAGGCAAAAGCTGTGATAATTGCAACAGGAGCAAGCGCAAGATGGCTTGGCATTGACTCTGAAAAAAAACTAATAGGAAAGGGCGTAAGCGCCTGCGCAGTATGCGACGGGATGTTTTTTAAGGGAAAGGATGTGGTAGTTATTGGCGGAGGAGATACTGCAATGAGGGAAGCTTTATTTTTATCTAAGATATGCAAAACTGTGACTGTTGTTCACAGAAGAGACAAACTAAGAGCGCAGGCAGCGCTTGAAAATAAAGCCAAAGCAACAAAGAATATAAAATGGATATGGAATGCAGCTGTTGAAGAATTTCTTGGAAAAGAAAAACTTGAGGGTGCAAAGCTTAAGGATACAAAAACAGGAAAAATTTCAGAGCTAAAATGCCAGGGAGCTTTTGTTGCAATAGGACACAAGCCAAATACAGAATTTTTAAGAGGACATATTAATCTTGATGATCACGGGTATGTTCCGACTGTTGAAAACGTAAAGACAAATGCTGAAGGCGTTTTTGTTGCTGGCGATGTTCATGATTACAAATACATGCAGGCCGTTACTGCGGCAGGTGCAGGATGCATGGCTGCAATGGATGCTGCTGAATATCTTGAAGACAGAAGGCATGCAAAGAAATAAATTTACCACTAAAATCCACGACTTAAAAACAGCAGATTTATAAATTTTTTTGAAATCTTGATTTTATGGCAGAGGAATTATCAAGATCATTGCTAGAAGCGCTTGTTGTCGGAGAATTTGTTGCACGGCAGCCAAATTTAAATGAAAATAATCTGCTTAAGATGCTTGCTGCAGCAGGAGGTGTTTCTGCAGGCAGACTGACCGGCAGAAGAGTAACAGATTATGTTGTTAGTTTAAGGGATGTTAGAGGATATATTCTTATCAAAAATTTTGGATTAACAACAAGCCGTGCTTCATCAATTATGGGAAGACCAGATCACTCATGGACTGTTAAATCCTCCAATCATATAAAAAGAATAAAGGACGCCCATAGTGATGAAATTCAGGACTGTCTTGCTGAGAGAAAACCAGTTCTTGAGGCGAGAATCCGCGGTGGACATTCTTTAAAACCAGCAGCAGTATTTCACCAGAGATATCCAAAAGAACAGCTAGATGATTTTCGCAGAAGATTTGATTTTTACTGCGGGAGAATTATTTCCCAAGATTTTAATAAATTTTCTAGCAATGAAAAAACCTGGCTCAGGGCTTTATTTTTATATAAAATACTTGAGGGAATAGACCATATGGAAGAATTTTCAGTCCTGCCGCTTATTGAATCTATATCCGGAGTAAAAGCAAAAGACATCAAATCACCAAGAAAATATCTTTACATAAGCACAACAAGACAGATAGCATGCTATGCATTCAGAAATTTGTGTATGGATATGAGTTATCCTGAAATTGCAAGCGTTCTCGGAGGCAAAGATCATACTTCTGCAATTGCAGCATGCAGGAATGTCTGGGCAAAATTAGAGGAAAATGCTGAATTACTCCAATATATTATGAATATCAACCCCACAGAAGGAGCAGGCGAAGAAACTGTTCCTCCGGGCAATGCAAATGGCAGGATAAGCGAGGCACTTGCACTTGCTGAACGCTTAATGGGCACGGATGGCATCACTGCAGATAATCTTTTAGAAACTGCATGTAAGATCACTGGTACGAGAGTAAACGAAGTAAGATATGGAGATTCAAGCAGAGAAACACTCACAGTAAAAATGGCTGTTTCCTATGTTGGAAGAGAAAGGTTTGGCATTGATTTTTCAAACATAGCTGAAATGCTTGACTATATGTCTGATAGTAAACCACGAGATCATTTTTACGTCTTAAAAAAACAATTTTCAAAAGAAACTAAAACTTAGGCCTTGCCCAATGTTTGTCTTCCAGGCTCCCACTCAACAGGGCAGAGCTCTCCTGTCTTAAGCGCCTTTAAAACCCTTAGAGTTTCCATTACATTTCTTCCAACACTTAAGTCGCTAACAACACAATAACGCAGATAACCTTCAGGATCAATTATAAATGTGCCCCTAAATGATATTCCTTCATCATATTTCAAGACATTAAACAATCTGCTTACTTTATGTGTTGTGTCTGCAATTACAGGATATTTTACTTCAGGAAGGTCTCTTTCAAACCATGCCTTATGCGAGTGCAGGCTGTCTGTGCTTGCTCCAATCACAACAGCATTTTCCATATTAAATTCATTGCTGTATTTTGCAAACTGCCTTATTTCTGTCGGGCATATAAAAGTAAAGTCAAGAGGGTAAAAAAACAAAACAATATATTTTCCTTTAAAATCTTCAAGACTTATTTTTTTAAATTCTCCGGCAACATAAGCGTCTGCTGTAAAATTTTCTATTTTTTCACCGAGTTTTACCATTGTGAATTATGAAATTCCTTTATGATATATAAGATTTTCTGCTAGATATTAGTTTACTTATGAGTAATAAAATATATACATGGGTTTTGGCTTTAATCTCGCTCATGATTATACCATTCTCTAAATAGATGCACAAAAACATTAATCATCTGTTCTGAAACTTTTCTTTTCCTTAAACTTTGTATGCACTGTCTTACCAAATCAACAAATTCTGGTCTGTTTGTAAATTCAAAATCTATATCTGGATGATATCCTGGAAACATTTCGTTAGCAACCCCTTCATGAACTTTATCTTCAATTGCATTAAAAACAGTCATTGTCCACTCATAAGTTATTCCTTCATTAATTTCATCAGAAAATATTTTACTTATACCTTTCTGCATTTTTTTAAGAAGTTTTTTCTCTTTCTCATCCATAGTTTTAATGATGTGTTCTCCTTTAATAAGCGCCAAGAACAAGTTATGGAAAGTTTCAATTTTTTCTATTTTATTCAATAATTCTATTTCCAACTCTAATTGTAATTTAAGATGAGATATTAATTTTTTAGTGTCTTCTGACCCTATTTGCAGTTTCAGAACTAAGTGTATCTGGGTTTTTAAGATTGCGTGTAACTGATGTAATAATCTATAAACATATTCATACTTTGTTTCTGCATATCCTAAACATTGTTCCA
>CAYXPX010000032.1:0-1372 GCA_964467335.1 Candidatus Woesearchaeota archaeon
GGCTAAAAAAAGCGGAAGTTCTGACGGTGGCATGTGTCCTGGCTGCGGCAAGCATCCATGCTGCTGCGGAGGAAACTGGTGCACTGTTGTCGGCGGCCTGGTTTTTGCAATTGCAGGGCTGCTAATGGTATGGCCACTGGGATGGTTTACTCCATGGAGAGCACTTGGAGTTTTAACATTTTTGATTGGCCTGAAATTTTTATTCTGGGGCTTAAAAAAATAAAAGCCTCTTTATTTTTATTTTAGAGAATTACAAGAATAGAGATTAAGATAATGTTTTAGCTTCATTCTAGAATTTTGTATTCTCCGCCGCAGAATTTTATTATCAGATTGCAGATTTCTAGCATTGCTTCATCAAGTTCTTTTTTTGATATGTTTTCATTTCCCTGCACATACAAAATAATATTTTTTGTGTTTTCTGTGACTTTTGTCTGGTCTCCCTGCTTTATATCCATATGACAGAGAACTTTTTCATCATCAACGCAGCCAAATTCTCCTGTATTCACCAGCTGCTGCGTTTTCTGAAAAAGAGGAATGTACATCTCTGTTCCGTTGAGTATTTTGAATCTTATGTTTCCCTTTATTTTTTCCCTGTCATGCGCTCCAACAACAATTGTTTTTTTCAGTGATACTATATTATAGCAGTCAACAGCAGTGTTTATTGCAGGAAGTTTACCGCCTTTTCTAACAAGATTTATCAGATTATGAACTGAGCATTTGTTCGGGTCTGTGTTTAGTTTTCTGTGATAATTTTCATAGCCTTCGATTAATTTTTCATTTAGCTTAAACTTCTTTTCAGCCTCGTCCTTTAATTTTTCAAGACCCATATGCTTTTTCTTTATGCTTAAGCCTATTAATTCTGCGAACCTTACCTTTATTCCGAGTTTTTCTACACCCGGCTCAACTTCACATTTAATGCTGCTGAATGCTGCGTCCTGCTTTTTTTCCTCTTTTGTCAGTATTTTCTGGAACAATATTTCGCCTTTGGAGATTTTTATACTTTCAAATATGTCCGGCTTTGCATCTTCTAACTTAAAATTTTTTTCAATGTTAAGCTGGCTGAATATTTTTTCTGATGTCTGCGGCATAAACGGCTGAATCAATACGGCTGTGATTCTTATTGCATCTGCGAGGTTGTATAAGATTTCATTTAATTCTTCTTTTTTTTCTATCTGCCATGGCGCTTTTTCTGCAATATACTGGTTGCAATCCTGAACAAAAGACATTATTGCAGCTATTGCATTATGTGTTTCCAGATTTTCCATGAAACTGTCTATTTTTTTAATATCTAAATTTTTGAACAATGTTTTTTCTGTTTTTGATTTTTTTTTTTTTTTATTTAATTTTTTTTCTATTAATGTAAAAGTTCTTT
>CAYXPX010000032.1:1382-10501 GCA_964467335.1 Candidatus Woesearchaeota archaeon
AAGTCTATTCCTAAATCAAATTTTTGTTTTTTTAAAAGAATTGAAAGTTTTTTGTATTTTAATAAATCTGAAATGCCTTTCGGAGGATAATCATGAATAATACTTTTGTCTATATTGGGATTTTTTTCTATTAATGTAAAAGTTCTTGAGACTAAATTGCCTAGCTCATTTGCAAGTTCATTGTTTAATCTTAATCTTAAAGATTCTTCTGAAAAATCTCCGTCATTTCCCAATGGAATTTCCCTTACGTAAAAGTATCTTAATGCATCAACTCCGTATGTGTCTGCCAGATAAACAGGATCAATGACATTTCCCAACGTCTTTGACATTTTCTGGCCGTTTACTGTAAAGAATCCGTGTGCGAAGACTTTTTTTGGAAGCTTATATCCTGCTGACATTAACATTGCGGGATAAAGCACAGCATGAAAGCGAGTAATATCCTTGGCCATTAAATGTATATCTGCTGGCCAATATTTTTTAGGATGATTGTAAGAAAAAAGTGCATCTACCCAAACGAAAATCTTATGTTTTTCATCACCTGGAAAGGCTATTCCCCATTTAGCGCCTTCTCTTGAGATACTTGTATCTTTCAACCCAGATTTTATAAAAGATATTATCTCTTTCTTTCTAGTTTCGGGCTCTATAAATTTTGGATTTTCTTCTATATATCTTAATAATTTATTTTGGTATTTACTTAACCTGAAAAAATAATTGTTTTCTTCTATCTCTTTTGGTTTTGTTTTATGTAATGGACATAAGCCATCTTGTGTTAGATCACCTTCAGTAACAAAAGCTTCACAACCAGTGCAGTATAATCCACTGTAAATTCCCCTGTAAACATCCTTATTTTTTTGTATTTTGTGAATAAATTCTTCTACTAATTCTTTATGTCTTTGTTCTGTTGTTCTAACAAAGTCATTGATTTCTATGTTTAATATTTTCCATGCTTCTATCCACTTTTGTGCCATATAGTCTGTAAATTTTTGCGGAGTACTAAACCCTAACTTAATACTAGCTTCTACTGTTTTCTGGGAGTTCTCGTCAGTACCTGTTAAGAAGAACGTATCTTCATTTTTTAGTTTATGCCATCTTGTTATAATATCTCCTATTATCGTTGTATAAGCATGCCCTACTGTTGGTTCTCCGTTTATATAATATATCGGTACTGTAAGATAAAATTTCTTTTTCTTTATCATTTTTTATTTATTTAGCCCGGGGAGGATTCGAACCTCCGTCGCAAGGTTGCTCCAACATCTTACCAGAGCCTCGCATCCCTAGCCATTTTATTTTTGGCCGCTAGACGACCGGGCTGTTATTCTGTGCTTTTCTTAAATCTTTATATACTTAATTGTTACACTTGTTTTTATGCACTAGTCGTATAGTGGTTTAGTATGCGGGCTTCCCAATCAAGCTTTTAGAAAAAGCCTGAACAAAACAGCTTTAGAAAAAGCCTTAAAGGAAAGAGCCTGTGACCCGGGACATTTATAATTTTGAATGCGGGAGTTCGAATCCCGGCTAGTGCATTTGTATTATAAATTAATTCTTTTGTGCGATTCCTAAAGTTTCTATTGACAGTAGAAAGAAGTTTCTATTGACAGTAGAAAGATTTAAATAGGCAATATATAGATATAATCTTATGATAACCAAAGAAATCATGACTGAAGTAATTAGATCGCAATTAGAGTCTTTAACCAAATTAGATGCAGGAACATTAAGAGAATATCCTACTGCAGTGGAAGATTCTTTTGCAGTTATAATAACTGGTGTAAGAAGATGCGGTAAAAGTACTTTTTTGCATCAAATATTAAAAAAGGAGAAAAAAGGTTATTATCTCAATCTGGAGGATCCGAGACTAAATAATTTTGAATTATCTGATTTCAATAAAGCTGAGATAATTATGAAAGAGACTTATGGAGATGGGTGTATTTATTTTTTTGATGAAATACAAAATGTAGAAAAATGGGAGAAATTCATAAGATATCTAGTTGATAAAAAAGAAAAAATAGTAATAACAGGTTCAAATGCTTCATTATTAAGCAGGGAACTTGGTACAAAATTAACAGGAAGACACCTTCAAATAGAAATGTTTCCATTTTCGTATAATGAGTTTCTCAGTATTAAAAAATTAAGACCTTCTGTTGAATCCTTTGGCGAATACTTGTTTAAAGGGGGTTTTCCAGAATATCTTAAGAAAGAAAATCCAGAAATACACCATGAATTATTGAGCGATATTACAATGAAAGACGTGGCAGTAAGATATGGCATAAAAAATAGCCAAATTCTGAACAAAATTATAATATATTTGATAAGCAATGTTGGAAAAGAATTTTCGTATAATTCCATAAAAAATATGTTTGAGATAAAATCTGTGCAAAGTGTAATTGATTATATATCTTATTTTGAAAATTCCTATTTAATATTTACAATACCACGTTTCAGCTATTCCTACAAAAAACAACAGGTAAATCCAAAAAAGGCCTACTCTATTGACAATGGTTTTTCTTTTAATAATTCTTCTTCGTTCTCGAAGGACAGGGGAAAAATGTTAGAAAATGTTGTTTTTTTAAATTTGAGGAAAAAATATAAAAATATTTTTTATTATCAAGAGAGAAATGAATGTGATTTTCTTGTGAAAGAGAAAGATAAAATTATACAGGCGATACAAGTTTGCTTTGATTTCAATGAAGAAAACAAGGATAGAGAAATTAACGGGTTGAAAGAGGCGCTAAATGAATTTAAATTAAAAAATGGACTGATTTTAACTTTTAAGCAATATGATGAATTTATTGTTGATGGAAAAAAAATAAAAGTTATGCCTGTTTGGAAGTGGCTATTGACAACATAAAGATTTGCCGGATGAAAATCCCTTATTGTTCCAAGTGTTTTGTAAATAAAATTTGTACGAAGCAGGGTGCTGCGCCAAAACCAAAATTAGAAAGATATTAATAGTAAATTGATTTTAAAGATTTATGGTAAGCATTGCAGATGTAACTGGTTTTGTTGTTAATGCTGTCAGCGAGCCTGTAAGCCTTGGCTGGTTAATTTTTGGGATTTTGCTTTTGTTTGTTGTTATTTTGTCTGTGAAACATTTTCTTGACATAGCCGTGGACATATGGAAAATTCCATTTGCTATTGTTGTTGATGCACTTGATTTGCTTGCTTTTGACAATGGTTTTTTTGATGTTTTTGCTGCAGTAGCTGGTTTTATTTTATTCTGGGTTTTTGCAAAAAGAGGACACCATATTTCCAAATTATTTGCAATCGTTGTTGCTGCTGAAGCTTTGATTGGAGTCTGGATACTGCCTGAATATGCTTTTATTACTAATTTATTACCTCTAGCTACACTGGCTATGTTTGTATTTGTGTGGAGCGATTGAGAAGGTTTAAATATTAAATGTTTCTTGGATATTGTTTATGGGCGGGAAAAAAGCGGGTGGTATTTTTATATTTGTTTTTTTAATTTTATTCTTTAGCCTGTTTGTTGCCAATTATACTTTTTCTCAGGGGTACTGTAACCTTGATTCTGGTTGTAATAGTCCTATTAGGGTGTGTTCTGAACATAGTTGTGTGAGTATTGGGTGTGAAGTCAGTACAGATTGTGCTTCTTCTGGAAGATTTTGCGCTAGTAATGGTTATTGTCGTAGTAGAACATGTAATGATAATAGTGATTGTGCTTCTCCTGCTGTTTGTAGCTTGGGTATGTGCTTAGTTACTGAAACTAGGAATCATGAGGGTTCATGTGGCAGTGGTTATGCTTGTGATGGTGTAACTAAATGCCGTAGTACTAGTACTAATCAATATTTAACTGAAAAAATTTGTGCAAGCGACAGATGGTGCAACTCTCGTTTCCTTTCATGCGTGGGTCGCAGTCGTGATGGCATAGCATGTAATAGTGATAGGGAATGTATATCAAATATCTGTTCTAGAGGATATTGTGCTTCTTCTAGTTCAGATTGGAATACTGGATGCTGTCCTGGTTTTACGTGTTCTATTGATGATAGAAGGTGTGTTTCAGGTAGCAGGGCTACCAAAACGTGTGCTAGCGGATATCATTGTGACGATGTGGATGGAGAAGCTAGCTGTGTTGTAGATGCAATTGGTGTGTTTCAGGTTCGTACTTATACTCCAGAGGAAGAATCTTCTGAAGAAAGTGAAAGCCCCCCTCAGTATTCAGATGGTTCGAGAGAGGATGGTGAACTTTGTACAGAAAATGTTGATTGTCTTTCTGGGCTTTGTATGATAATAACAAGTGAATTATATCCTTCAAGGGATCAAAATCCTTTTGGAGGCGATAGAATTTGTGTTTCTAATGAAAATTCGTTTGGAGAATGTGGCTCTGGATATCAGTGCGGAGGAACTAATTCAGACAGATGTGTAAATCCTCGCGGAGGGGAAGACCATATTTGCAGAAGTGATTCTTATTGCGGACAAATTTCTAATGGGAATTATGCATGCATTTATGAAAAACCAAATGGTGCTTCATGCAGCCAGGGATATGAATGTGAATCAAATTCCTGCAGCGGTGCTGGAACCTGCACTGTAGATACAAGAACAGGCACTGGAATTCCTTCTGCTGGAGGGGGCGGTATAACAACTGTTGGAGGAACAGATACAACTTCAAAAACTACCACTGAAGATGACAGTGCATCTTCCAAGGGAATTAATACAAATACATGCGAGCCTGATTATTATTGGCATATTTTGGATAGTGAAGACAGCAGGGCAGGAAGCAGCGGAGTGCAAACTTTTGTGCAGGCCGGAAGAAGAGTCAGAGCATATGCGACATGCATAAGAGACAGGGCAGGAGAGATTGTTCCTGACGGCAGGGAGGTTACTTTTACTGTTTTTGAGGAAGATGGTTTATTTGGAGATGATGATATGGGAAGCGTAAGCTCAGTTGTAGACGGCACTGTTGCTTTTGTTGACGTTGTTGTTAATTATGTATACGAGGAAAATCCTTTTGACAAAACAAATGAGTATCGCTTTGATGTTAAATGCGAGGAAAACAAAATATGCGGCGGTTCTGGAAATGCTAAATTGGATATGATTTATGTTAGGGAGCCTACTGCAAGATCACCTGCAATAGAAAGCGAGGATACTGTTGATGCTTGTACCAAGAACAGCGAATGCGGCGCTGGATCGACATGCAATACTTTGTTGAGTTTATGTGTTTCAAGTGATGGCACAGTTAAAAGAGAAACTACTGCTGGAACTACGCTTTCTGGTGATGGAATTGTAGACACTGATAGAGATGGGATGCCTGATGAATGGGAAACTGAACATGGGCTGAATCCAAATAAACCTTCTGATGCTGCAGAAGATATTGATAGAGATGGATTGACAAATCTTGAGGAATATCAACGAGGAACAAGTCCAAGATTGAGAGATACAGATCGTGATGGAATATTAGACAGAGATGAAGAAGTTCCAGTTACTGATACTACAGTTGTAGACACTGATGGCGATGGAATGCCTGATTCATGGGAAACTGAACATGGGCTGAATCCAAATAAACCTTCTGATGCTAGTCTTGATGCTGATAATGATGGATTAACAAATCTTGAAGAATTTCAGAGAAGCACAAATCCGAGATCCAGGGACACAGATCGTGATGGAATACCTGATGCAGATGAAGAAGTTCCTGGTGCTGCAGCTGTAGATACTGATGGAGATGGAATGCCTGATTCATGGGAAACTGAACATGGATTGGATCTTAATGACCCAAATGATACTGGTCTTGATGCTGATAGTGATGGATTAACTAATGCAGAAGAATATAATAACAATAGTGATCCTAATAATTCTGACTCTGATAGTGATGGTATTTTAGATGGTAATGATGATACACCTGCTGGTGAAGATGTTGCTGCTGACGGTGGTTTTGCAGGTGGGGATACAGGTAGTGGTGGAGGAGACGGTGGCGGTGGTGGTAGTGGGGGCGGAGGCGGGGGTAGTACAAGTTATTGCCAGCTTTGCGCTTCTAACAGCGATTGCAGTGGCAGTACTAATAATGATGGAGAATGCTGCGGAGTATCTGCAATATGTACTGAGAATTATCTTTCATCTGTTTACGGCAGTACTGATGAATTTCAAAATAGTTTTATATGTGCTGATACAGATTTTGACGGGCTTGCTGAGAGATATAGAATTACATGTGGGTTTGGTTTACCTTGTGAGACTATAGATGATGCAATAAGTGAAGAAGATTTGCTTTATGCGGGCGTTGAGTCGGGATATGCACAGGAGGGTTATTGTGATTTTACTGATGAAGAAGAAACAACAGCAGGAGCTGAAGATATTCCTGCATACAGCTTATTAGGTATTTTGCTAAGCATCTTTGTTTTAGTAATATACTACAATAGGAGGAGATTGTAAGAACCTTGGTTCTTACCCAGACTGGCTGAGGTTTAAAATCACAAATATTAAAAGTAAATTTATGTTCTTACTTTTGTGGTTAATACGTTACTATTTTTAATAATAACAATAAGCTTTATATTAGTCGTATACTGGGTTTTATGGGGAGAAAAAAGGCATAAGGAGATGCTTTCAAAATGAATTTTATAAGGGCAATTTTTGAGAATAGTGCCAATGAGGAGATTCACAGGCAGTTCAGGAGGTTTGGAAAGGGGATTTTTGAAAACAGGGCTGCTGTTGAGATAAATGCTGGAAAACAGATTAAGGTTAAGACGACTTTTGAGTATGCTAACTGGTTTGCAGGTTTTTTGGCTAATACTATTAATAATGGCTGCCATGTTACTGGGGGAATAATTACTACCAAGGATTTAAGGGGTTCTTCTATAGAATTTGTTAATATAAAACAGTTTGCAGGCGTTAAGACTTATATGATTGACTGCGAGGTTAAAAAAGAGGATCTTTTAGGTTTAATTAAGAATTGTCCTGATGCTGTTTTCTGCCTTAGTTTTTCTACTGATTATGGTGCTTTAAAGACAAAGGTTAAGTCACCTAAATCTGCAAAGCCTGGAAAAGAGGATGGAAAAATCAAAGTAGATTACTGCACTTTTACAACTAAGGATATTGCCTTTTTGAAGGAATTTGCTTTTGATGTTGATGCAAAGTTTAAGAGTTTTAGCGCAAGGCATGATTTCATCATCAATGGAATTCTTATACCTGAGGAATATAGCAATAATCCTGAAATGGCACGGGCTTATGCAAGAAGGAAGGGAAAGATTATACGAAAGATTAACGTTGACGGCAGGGAGATTGTAAAAGAGAGAGAGTTTGAGGCTTAGTATTTGTTTTAGATATTTTTTGGATTATTTTTATCATTTTAGAGTGGTTGGTAATATTTATATATAAGTGCTCTCCCAGTATGTGTTATGAAAAAGAGGTTTGGTGTTGGTGTTGTTCTTTTGATTGGTATTGTTTTATTGTTATCTGTTTTGGCTGCAAGACAGCCTACTGTTGGACAGGATTCTGGGGCATGGGGCACTCTTATGAATGATTTTTTAAGTGTTGTCCATGACAGCGGAGGCAGCCTTAAGGGATCAGTGGTTGGCAGTAGTCAAATATCTGATATTGGCATACAGGCAATAGACATAAATCAGAGTGTAGTTAATGCTACTCATATAGTTGATGCTACAATAGGTGCAATTGATATTGCAAATGATGTGATTAATGCAACTCATTTAAGCGCAGTTAGTACTTTAATTTTTGGTCAATGCACTAGAGATATTCCTGCTTTTGCGATAGCAGCGTATTCCAATGATACAAATGCGAATGGAACTGCTGGAGGAAATTGTACAATTAGTGGTGCTTCATCAGGAAACCCAGTGATTATAACTCCCTCATATGGTGGTACCCTTTTAACGATACATCCAAATCTTACAATTAATGGTGCCAGGATAGTTGGCAGCAACCTATCTATTAACTTTACAAGATTGACAACTGAGGCTCAGGCGGCTATAGCTCAGGCATCACATATAACGTTTTATTACATGGTATTTGTGAATGGAAGTGGTTAGTACTATTTTATATTGTTTGATTAATAGGATGGTGTTGTAATGCTTGATAATTTGAAGGGAATAATTGTTTTGGTTCTTTTTTTGTTTGTAGTTGGTATTACCTTTGCTACAGATTATGGGAGCGGGAGATATGGCTATGGGCCTTATGGTAGTGGAGAGGAAGATCATAGTGCTGGTGTTAGTGGCGGTGGCGGTGTTAGTGGCGGAGGCGGAAGCAGGACTAGTGCAAGCGTTAGTGATGGTGGAGAGGCAGTGATAAACCTTCAGGTTCCTAATGATCTAGAGAATGATGTTGCTGAGTCAAGTTTTACTTTAAGTTGTCTTTCAGATAGATGTACAGTTACTGCTAATGAAGTAAGTGATCTTCCTTCTGAAATTTCTGCTGTTTATGAAGGTGAAGGGGAATTTATTGCTGCTGTGAGATTGCAATGTGTCGGGGATGTAGGGAGCAGTACTGCTAGTATAAATATAGATTCTTCTGCTGGTGCTAGTTGTGAGGGTTTGAGAGTGTCTCATGTTTCTAATGATGGAAGTGCAGAAGATGCAAGTGTAGATTGTACTGATAATGAGGATGGTTCTTTGAGTGTTACAGCAACGTTTAGTAGCTGCAGTTATTTGGTGCTTTGGCAGGAGTTTGGGGAAGAAGCAAGACCTACAACTGGTGCTGGTGGTGAATCTTTAGATGTCGGGGGTGAAGGGACTGAAGTTCAAGTGGAAGAAATTCAATCGGCAGAAGGTGCTGGAGGATTGTGGTTGTTGATTGTTGGATTAGTGCTTGTAGTTTTGGCAGTCATAATCTTTAGGTTAAAAAAGAAAAAACGCAAGTTTTAGAATTATTCCCTTTGGTTGTGGTGTGCAAATGGTTATTAGAACATTTATGGTATTTTTGATTGTAGTTTTAGTTTCTAGTAGTGTATTGGCTGCAAGACAGCCTACTGTTGGACAGGATTCTGGGGCATGGGGCACTCTTATGAATGATTTTTTAAGTGTTGTCCATGACAGCGGAGGCAGCCTTAAGGGATCAGTGGTTGGCAGTAGTCAAATATCTGATATTGGCATACAGGCAATAGACATAAATCAGAGTGTAGTTAATGCTACTCATATAGTTGATGCTACAATAGGTGCAATTGATATTGC
>CAYXPX010000033.1:0-9516 GCA_964467335.1 Candidatus Woesearchaeota archaeon
TGTATTTTTTAGTAAACCGTTAGGTATAGAAAATAAGACAATTATTTTTGGTACTTGTTCTGAATTATTATAAACGATTTGAATGACATAAGTCAAACATATCTTTTTATTTGAATAGATTGTTGGCAAACTTGAAATAAAAGGGTATGATTTGTTTCTAAAATTTTTGTCGACTGAATAAGTAGTTTGATTTTGAGCTAATTGTATTTTTCCTTTGAAATCCGCTGGATTTGAATCTGTTGCGGTTTTTACTTCTAAATGAATATATGCATCTGGTGTTTCAAACATCAAATCTGAACCAATAGGACATGAATTTACTACAAATGCACGATATTGCCCAAAAAGATTATGGATAACTCTTTCTGCACCAACATCTAATTCAGAAGATTGGTTATATAATTCCCTCGCTGTTTTTTTAAATATGCTTAACCAATCTTTTTTAATATCATTTCTTGAATTTAATCTATTAAGAAACCAAGGCATACTGTTTATAATAAAAAATTCTATATCATCTAAATACCTCTTTTCTAATGTTTCTATTTCCTTAGGAATCATAAATTTTATAGACAAGAACTTATTTTTAACTATTTGGATTTTGCTATCAAATCCATTGTAATTGGGTACACAACAAATTATATCTGATTTATTAAGATCCATAAATATAATATATCTTGTTTATTATTCATAAGTTTTTACCGAAAATTTTTGCAAATCCTTCAATTTTATTGGAAAAAACTAAATTTAAGGAATAATGGTAATATAAAAATGGTGATTAGAAACAAATATAAACTTTGTTGACCTTAAATCTACCATGGCTTATAATGACAATATAATGCCTTTTAAGGAGGAATAATGGAAATTAGATGTAAAAAATGCAATGTAAGTAATGAATTTATTTTTTCAGATAAAAATAAAGATTATGTTAATTTGGGTTCAGTTGGTGCTTTTACATGCCACAAATGTAAGCAAGGGCATACAATAATTAAAGAACCAAATGGGAGTATCAAGATTTTAAAAACAGGGGAGGAAGAATAAAGGGAATTTGTATTTTTACACAACTTAGTTAATTATTACACAAACTATGGTTGTTACACAAAGCCGATATTAAAATTATTGATTTCCATGAAAATGATGATAATAAAACTAAAAAAACCTAGTGAAAAGGATGTAAATATTGATTTACAGTGGTTTTCTCAGAGTTTAGGCTTATTTGGGGAGAGAGATAAGGAGAAATCATGTTTTAGGGTCTTTTTAGAGCTTATTAAGGCTGTAAAGAGGAGAAAAAGTCTTAGTTCTGATGAGATTGCCTTAAGATCAAATCTAAGCAGGGCAACAGTAATACACCACTTAAACCGGCTTCAGGAGTCTGGTCTTATTGTGCCTTCATCTGGAAAATATGTACTTAGAGTTGAGAATCTTGAGGGGCTTGTTGAGGAGATTAAAAAAGATGCACTCAGGACGCTCGGAGACATTAATGATATAGCGAGAGATATTGACGAAGAGCTTGGCCTGATTAAAAGGACAAAATCAAAAACTTCAACTGTTTATGAAGAATACTGACTTTTGGAAATTATATTTATCCCAAGAACTCTTTCGGCATTTCAAATTTTTTCTCAGAAAACACAATCTCTTCACAAGCAGAAATACATTTCCTGCACACATCCATCATGAATTCATATTTTCCTATGATTTCCTCACTTTGAACAGCAGAACTGTAACGCGCATCTTCCCGTTCATCAACATCAGTTTTTTCTTCTTTCTCTTTGTGGACCATAATTCTATTAATGAATTCATCATCATAATCAATCAGGTCTTTATCTTTAACATAGCGCAAAAACAAAGCTGTGCATTTTTGGCTTCTGCTTTCCACGCCGAACTTGGCAAGAATGGCCAAAGCACAGTAATATTGTGAATAAAACCATTCCTCCGGAATTTTATAATCCATGCGTTGCTCCTTGTATAGTTCACAAAGACTAAGGTTTACTTTTGCTTTTTGAACGTACTCCTCTGCTTTCTTATCGTCTTTACCAACAAAAAGCAGACCCTTGTGTTTCTTCCCTTTTTCTTCATCTTTTCTTGCAAATAAAAAACACTCAAAGATTTTCTGTTTGATTATCACTTTACAATTCTCCTCATAAATTTAACAAATTTCTCCTGCCCAAATAGAATAATCCCTCTTTTAATTGCATCTATAAAAGCTTTGTTTTGCTGTGATAATTCTTTTTCTAACTCCTCAGGTCCAAAAAATATAGAGTGGATCTTTAGAGTTTGTGTTTTCTGCACTTCATTAATAATCCCTTCTGTTCCAATAAACCTATTACTGCCAGTAACCACCCCCACTATATCAATATCATTTGCTTTTTGAGGAGAGTGTAAGATGCTACCATATAAAATAAGAAAATTAATTACATTTTCTAACTTTGCAAAGTTCACCTGCCACCGCCTATACTTTAAAGCCTCTTCTGTTAAGTAGAGGGATAACATCTTTTCAACAAGAGGATTATCCCAATTTAGTGTAATTATAGAAGTACTAGTCTTACCAGCTCCCACTGTTTTAACAATAATATATTTACTTCCATCTAATTTTTTAAGAACTTTCCAAATACCAACACGGCTTAGACTTAACTCTTTTGCTAACGAGGTTATAGTATGTGTACTAGAAAAATCTTTAAGTACATAGAGCATTACTTTTTTAGCGGCTAAATCTCTTATTACCATTATGTTAATAACTATTAACCATTAGTTAATATATAAATCTTTCTGTTGCTCCCCCATTAAACGAACAAAACTATTGTTTAAAATTCACTTCTCTGCTCGTTTCACTCGCTTCGACCTTTACTTTGCAAAAAGGCACATGACAGGTATTAGTTTCAATTTGAGATCTAGTTAAAACAATAGTCAAAATCTACTATTTTGAAGAAATAATAAAAGAGGCTGGCATCTATTCAGTTCCCCTATATTTTTTTCTCTCTAATCAATTTTTGAAATATTTTTTATATACTGGCATGTCCTGCATATATTCTGTGAGCATGGCTCTTCGCAAATAGTGCAGGCCTTTATTTCATGATCTTCTTTTTTGAATTTTTCCTTAAGCAGGGGGAGAGTTTCCACGAATGAATTTATAATTGAATGCTTTGTTCCAGGATATTTTGCTTCAAATTCATTCAGCATGTCCCTGACAGCGCCCCTGTAAGCTTCAGAGCTGTGAGGACATTCTGTAAACTCATGCATAAATCCCTTAAGGAATGCATAAGCTGTAACTTCTTTTTCAGCCAAAAAGTAAAGAGGCTTTATTCTTGGGATAAATCCTTTATTTCTTATAATACCTGTTATAGGACCCAGCCTTGCTGATATTTTAATATTATCCCTGAAATAATTCATCACTATGGACTGCGATTCATCGTCCAAATTGTGGCCTGTTGCGAGCTTTGTTGCATGCAATTCCCTTGCTTTTTTGTTTAGCAGGTATCTCCTTAAAACTCCGCATATTGAGCAGGGTATCCCTTTGTACTTTTTTAGAATTTCATCAAGGGACTTTCCGAACTCTTTTTCATAAGAATATATTTTCAGTAAAATTTTGTTTTCTTTGCAGAATTTTTTCAGGAATTCCAGATTCTTATCCCTGTAATCATGTATCCCCTCATCTACTGCCATTGCTGTCAGCTTTATGTCATTTCTTCCCTTGAGAATTTTTTTAATTAGATAGATTAAAACTGTTGAATCCTTGCCTCCTGAAGCAGCAACAAGTATATTATCATTCTTTTCTATTAACTTATATTCTTTGACTGTCTTTTTTACTTTTTTTTCAAAATATTTTATAAAACAGGATCTGCAGAGTTTCACAGAGCTGTTTGGCAGGCATATTACTGGTTTTTCAGAGCATTTTCTGCACACCATTATCCACCTGATATTACAGAAAGAAATCTTATGCTATCGCTTTCATCTATTTTTTCCTCTTCTGTAACCAGTTCATTGTTTTTTACAGCAATTACTGTTGTTAAGTTTACATTAAGTTTTTCTGCAGCTTCTTTTACTGTTGAGGCATCAACTTCCTTGTATTCATTTACTTTTTCAATGAAAATTTTTACTTTTGGCATGTTTTGTAGAGATAATAAAAACTTATAAACTTGTCTACTTCACATTATTTTCAATTCTTCTTTTTTTATATCCTCAATTTTTGATCTTGTTGCCGGATGCTTAGGGCCAAGTATATCGCAGACTTCAGGGCCAGAAGATACTTCATAAGTGCCTATCTGCCTTGCAATGTTTATAATTTTTTCCTTGTCATATGTCAATAACGGCCTTAGAACCTGGATTGCAGATGATTCTGTTATAGTCCTTAGATTCTGAAGTGTCTGGGAACCAACCTGACCAAGGGCTTCGCCGGTTATTAAAAAATTACAATTTTCTTTTTTTGCTATCTCTGCCGCCTTTCTTAACATAAGTCTTTTTGCCAAAACAAAATACAAATCCCTTCTGCATTTATCTGCTATTTTTTCGCATTCTTTTGATATATTAACAACTATAAGCTTTTTAAATTTTAATATTTCTGAGATTTCCCCTGCTTTTTTCTCAGGAGAATTGTCTGTGAGCGGCTCATATGAAAAGTGCACTGCAATAATTTCCAGCCCTTTTTTCTGCATTAAAAAACCAGCAACTGCAGAATCATACCCTCCGGACAGCAGCAATATTCCTTTCATTTTTGTGTTTTATATACCTCATCTGCTATTTTTTCGGCTTCCTTTTCATCCTGGCAATTTCTTATAAGCAGTTTTCCATTTTTGTAACAGGTCACTATGCAATTGTTTATTTTTATTATTGCTAAAATCTGTATAAGCGATATAGTCTCAAATTTTTCCTTTATTTTGCCAAGATCAAGCTGAATATTTTTTTCAGGTATGACCTCTAAAGCTCCCCTTGTCCTGCATTTTCTTATTATCATTTTAACCCATATACCTATCCAAAGTTATTTTTGCTTTTTCTTTTGAATCTGCCTTTACCAATGCCCTGCCGCTTTTGAACAAAATTATGTCCCTAAATACAAGGCATTCATCGCCTGCGCTGACAGGATTTAATTTTGCCAACTTATAAAACAACATTTCCATATCTGTATTTTCAAGTTTTATCTGAAAACTGCAGGAGCCGCATATCTTAATTGTTTTTCTTGCTTTCATACCATTCAAGTAATCATATATTCCGCTGCAGGCCCTGCAATTATCCTTTTTTTTAACCTTAATTTTGTCCAATTGATTTGCCCATAAGTCATAGGAAATCAGATCTCTGCAGTATTCATATCCTGTTAAAATTTTTACTGCCTCTGTTGCCTGCACTGCTGAAACAGCCTGAGGCGCAGTATTTAATATTCCTGCTGTATCGCATGTATCCAGCGGACTATCTGGTTCTTTAAAGATGCAGGAAAAGCACTGTGTTTCAGGAGTTATATTCATCACCATCCCCTTTGTGCCTATTACAGAGGCATATATCCATGGTATATTACACTTTCTTGAGAAATCATTTAGCAAAAATCTTGCATAAATGTTGTCTGTGCAGTCAAGCATTAAGTCAGAGCCATCCAATATTGATATGTTGTCAAAATCAAGGTCTGTGACAAATGATTCAACATTGATGCCAGAATTTATCTGCAGTATTCTCTCCTTAGCTGCCATTGCCTTTGGCTTGTTTATGTCTTCCTCTGTAAAAAGCTTCTGCCTGTGCAGATTTTCCAATTCAACAACATCCCTGTCAATAATTTTTATGTTTCCTATTCCTGCCCTCGCAAGAATTTCCAGAACTGCTGTTCCAGTAGCGCCAATTCCAATTATAGAAACTTTTGAGTTTTCCAGTTTTCTCTGGGCATCTTTTCCTATCAAAATTTCCTGCTTTGAATATCTCATCCTTAAAAGACATAGCAAATATTTTTAAAGTTTGTTAAAGACGGGAATTTATGGAGCTTAAGGACGTTGTTAAAAAAGTTATCAGATACAATAAAAATGCAAGAATAGAACTGATTGAGAAGGCATACAGGTTTTCTGACAATATATTGAAAGGAAAAATCAGGAAATCTGGTAAGAAGTGGATTGAACATTATGTTGAGGCTGCAGATGAAGCTGCAAATCTTAAGCTTGACGATGTTAGCATTGCTGCTGCACTTATGCACGGCATAACAACCAAGGGTGCTGACAAAAATGAAATCAAGAAAGAGTTTGGGGATGAGATTTTGAATATTCTTGATAACATAGAAAAAATGAGCGAGATAAAAAGGAATGTAGGCAAAAAAAATGTTGATGATGAAGATCTAAGGAAAGTTATTCTTGCTGCATCAAGGGACTTAAGGGCGCTTCTTATAAAAATATGCGACAAGCTTGTAAACCTAAGAGAGACTTCCTGCCTTCCAGAAAATGAGAGGAATAAAATAACAAAAGAGTGCATGAATATTTACGCCCCACTGGCTTACAGGCTTGGCATGGGAAAACTGAAATCCGAGCTTGAAGATCTTGCATTCAAGCAGCTTGATGAAAAATCCTACAGAGACATTGAGGCAGCAGTTGCAAAAACAAGGAAAGACGGAGAAAAAGCAATATACGGCCTGAAAGGGAAAATTGAAGCTAAACTAAAAGAAAATGGACTGAATGCCTATGTTGAAGCAAGGATAAAACACATTTATGGCATCTATAAAAAGGCGATTGATAAATCATACAGCGCCGGCAATTTAATGGATATAGTCGGCATAAGGGTAATAACTGAAAATACTGATGAGTGCTACAGGACGCTGAAGACGATACATGAAAATTTCAGGCCTGTGCAAAACAGGTTTAAGGATTATATAGCAATACCCAAACCAAACGGCTACCAGTCCCTGCATACTTCTGTTTTTGATGAAAACGGAAGGATATTCGAAGTGCAGATAAGGACGAAGGAGATGCATGAAAATGCTGAGGAGGGCATTGCTGCGCATTTTAACTACAAGAAAACAGGCCATGAAACTGGTTTTGACAAGAGACTAAGCTGGCTAAAAAATATTGTTGAAGACAGGGAAAGGTTTCTTGACATAAATATAGGATTTTTCGGCGATGAAATTTTTGTTTTTACACCGCAAGGCCAGGCAATAGAACTGCCAAAGAATGCAACAGTAATAGACTTTGCATATTATATACACAGCGATGTGGGAAACCACTGCAGCGGCGCAAGCATCAATGGAAATTTTTCATCCATTAAAACCAGAGTCAATAACGGAGATGTTGTCGAGATTATAAAATCAAAAACCCAGATCCCAAGCAGGGAGTGGCTTAAATATGCTGCTACAAAAAAGGCGAGGGACAAGATAAAGCAGTTCCTAAAAAATGCCGGCAAAATAACAACAAGAAATTATTCTACAAAAACTGATGGAAAAAAAGAGGCTGAAGAGAGCCTAATTAAATTCAAAAGCGAGACAAAGATGACTGCAAAACTTGCCATGTGCTGCAAACCTGTTCCTGGCAATCTAATAACCGGCATTATATCCAACAAAACAAAAGTTATGGTCCATAACACGGAATGCGAGGAAATAAAAAAAACAAAGAGAAACAAGATTGATGTGGAATGGGTTGAGAGATTCAGCAGGCCTGTAGAAATTATCGTTGATGCAGTGGACAGACCAGGACTCTTTAAGGAAGTTTTGAATATCATATCTAAAACAGGAATCAATGTAACAAAAACAGGCGGCAAGACAGTAAACAAAGAATACAGCGAACTTAGTTTTCTGACAGACGCAAAAGATTCAGAAACACTCATCAATTTAATAAGAATGATAAAAAAAACAGAAAGTGTCAAGAAGGTTTATATAAATATTTAATTCTTTTGTATAATGGCTTAATTGATATTAAGATTATGATAATGCTTGCCCATTGCGCCAGGTTCAGATTAAGGAAGAAAAACCCGTAATCCAGCGGAAGATCCTTGAAAAATTCTGTGAAAAACCTGAATAATGAATCTAAAAACAGCAAGGACCAAAATATTGTTCCTTCTTTCCTATTTTTTAATTTTAGCATGCTTAGAAGCAGCACAAAGATTATTATGTGTCCAAAAGACTGGTATAACTGCACTGGATGCCTGAGACCTTCGTGACCTGCAAACTCAACCGCCCATGGCAAAGCTGAAATTTTTCCTACAAGCTCAGAGTTTATGAAATTTCCTACCCTTACAAATGCAGCACCAAGAGCAACAGGAATAGCCGCTGCATCTACAAAATTATAAAAATTAATTTTCTTTTTTCTGCAGAAATAAAACGTGGCCAAGATGATTGCTATTATTGCACCGTGCGATGCAAGACCCCCTTCCCAAACAGCTAAAATCTTCAATGGATTTGAAAAGTAATACTGCGGATCGTAAAATATTACCTCAAACAATCTTGCGCCAACAATATCCGCAATTATTACCCAGGGAATATAATCCTCAATATGCTCTTTTTTTATGTTAAACCTTGGCGCTAATTTCAGCAATATAAAATAACCAACCAAAAATGCCAATGCATAAAGAAGGCCATACCACCTTATTTCAAAAATACCCACTTTCAGCAGTATTGGGTCTATCATCTAATGTTTTTGCAACGTAAAGTTTATAAATGTTGGGCAGAGAAAAGTTTCTGATGGTTATTAAAAAATATTTCAGAACTGCTGGAAATTCTGTAAAATTAATGCTGAAAAATCCTGTTTTGTATGTGCCTGATATCATATATTATGCTGCCACTGCCGTCCTTGCATACTTGTTTTTATACCTAAATAATCTAACTGCAATATTCTCAGGCACTGATCTTTTTGTTTCAAGAATAAGAGAGGTTGCCTCTGCATCGAATTTACTTTACAAACTTTTGTTTACATTCGGCGCTTTTGTCCTAGTTAATTTTATTGTAGGATTAGGAACAATCTCTTTCAGGTATGTTCTTATAAAACAATTGATTGAAAATAGGAAGACTGAATTTTTTAAGGCCCACAAAATAATAGGAAGGTATGTACTTGATCTTTTTTTCCTGAAGTTTTTGCTTTTGCTTATTTATCTTCTGCCTCTGGCTTTTTTTGCAGCGATAGCCCTCTTATATAATTCGCTTGTTTTACCAATGATAATATTTGCAGTATTGTCCCTTATAATCCTGAGATTTGTCTTTTTGTTTGCGTATCCAGCACTTTTCCTTAAGGGAGGACGCGGGTCTGCAAGAACAATAAGTCTTTCTATTAAATATTTTAGCAGCCGGACAGGCCATGTTCTTATAACCGGCATTTTTATTCTGATTGTCAATTTTATTATAAACATAATATCAAAGAACATTGCAGAAGGCTATGCCGGCTTTTCACTTTTGGGCTTTAATTATGCCACTGCTATTGGCGTCGTTTTCCTGGCCCTTGTCAACATAAGCATGATTATATGGGGCGCTGTTTTTCTTTTTAAAAATTATTAAACACTAAATGATGCAAAGTCTTCTGCTGCCACTGTATTTTTAAATATTTTTTTGGCCTCGTTTTCAAGTTCTTTTATGTTTTTGTG
>CAYXPX010000033.1:9526-10371 GCA_964467335.1 Candidatus Woesearchaeota archaeon
AACCAGCTTCTTTGCTCCTGCTTTTTTTGCTATCCTCGCTGCATCAGAGGCAGTCATATGCCTGTATTCCACTGCTATTTCCTTTTCTTTTTCAGAATACGTGCTTTCGCATACAATGAGATCTGCATTTTTCACTGCCTTTGCTATCTTGTCTGAATATCCTGTATCAAGAATCACTGCAAGCATTTTTCCTTTTACAATGTATGTGCTTTTTTTTGCTGATATTTTTTTCTCCTGCCATACTATATCCCTGCCTTTCTGAAGATCACCAATCACAGGATGCTGTTTTAGACCGAACTTTTTCAGATAGGCTATATTTATCTTTCTTCTGTCCTTTTCCCTTATACTAAATCCAAAGCACTGAACTGAATGGTAAAGCGGAAATGCCTCTATAACAAATTTCTCTGTATCTACTATTATCCCGGGTTTTATCTCTGTTAGTTTTATGTTTATGCCTGGCCTGTAGTGCAATGCTGTCGTTATACTCTCAAATAAATTTTGCAGCCCTTTTGGGCCGTATATGTGAAGAGTTTTATTGTACTGGTTTGCGTCAAGCGTTCTTATCAAGCCTCCAAGACCAAGAAAGTGATCTGCATGAAAGTGGCTTATTATTATCCTTGTTATTTTTGTAGGACTTACGCCTGCAATTTTAATCTGTCTTTGCGTACCTTCCCCACAGTCAAATAAAATATGTTCTCCTTCATGGTCAAAGTATATTGAAGTGAGGTTTCTATCTGCTGTAGGCTGCATTGATGCTGTTCCTAAAAATGTGATTTTCATCTCGTGTTTTAAAAAAAATGAAAATAAAAACCTTTTTAAAGTAAGTAAAACTTCCGGATAATGCA
>CAYXPX010000034.1:0-9837 GCA_964467335.1 Candidatus Woesearchaeota archaeon
AAGAGTGCATATGGAAGAATCTAAACCTCATTTATGTGCAGACCAAACAGCACGGCAAAAAACCTGACCTGCCGCCAGTGGCATTAAAAAAAGGAAGCACAATAAAAAAGCTGGCAAATCTTGTACATAAAGACTTTGTAAAAAATTTTAAGTATGCAAGAATATGGGGCAAAAGCGTAAAACATAATGGCAGCACTGCCGGTCTTGATCATATATTGGCTGAGGGAGATGTTGTTGAGATACACACGAAGTAATCACTCATTGTTGCTTGCTACAAATTCATACACTGTTGTAAAAAGCCTTATAACAATCTCAAGTGCTGCAACTATCGCCAGATATATTAATATATTTTTAAAAAACAAAGGCACTTCTGAAAGTTTAAAAATAAGGTTTGATACTGAAAAAAACCCCGGACTTATAATAAATATAACAAGAATTGTAAAAGGAAAGAGCTTTGCAACATCCTTGCTCAGATCTTCTGATATATATGATGTAAATCTCACTACTCCAACAATGGCTGCAGTAACAAGTGATATATTGGCAACTGTCTGGTTTTCTGACAACAGCAAAATAAAAAATCCAAGAACAGCAAACCAGAATAATACAAGAATTGGTATTACGATAATATATTCTACAATATAAAACAGCGATGCAACAAACTTATTTAACAGGGGATGTTTTGATCTGTTATACTGCGATAGATTTAAAGATATTATCTCCCTTTTTGCAAGAAACTTATAAAATTTCCATATAAATATTGAGTAGACGGCTATTAATACAAAATATATCATAAAGGTTACAGCTATGCCATAATTTTCAGGAATATTTATTGATATATCAGAACCAAGTTCTGTAATAGTATCTACCAGCCCCATTTTCATTATTTCGGGAATATTCCTATTTAATTACTTTTTCATCATAAGCAAAAGAGCACCAAAAAGCTTAAAAGATTCATAAACCCTGTTTTTGTTTATTATGATAAAAAGAGTCAAAGGATTGTTCAGGGGTTTTTTCAGATTTTTCAAGAAGAAAAAACATATCAGGCTGGGTGTCTACGGGCATCCTAACAGCGGCAAGTCCACTCTTTCCAACAAAATTTCTAAAGACTGGCTCGGAGAGGAATTTACAACAACAAGCTCTGTACCCCATGAGACAAGAGAGATTGTAGTAAAAGAAAAAATAACAATAAAATCCAGGGGAAAAGAGATTACATTTAACCTTGTTGACACACCTGGAATTGCGACAAAGATTGATTATGAAGATTTTCTTAAGTATAAACTAAAACCAAAAGAGGCAAAAGACAGGGCAAAGGAGGCAACAAAGGGAGTGATAGAAGCAATAAAGTGGCTGGACAACATGGACTGCGTTCTTGTTGTTATTGACGCAACACAAAACCCATACAGCCAGGTTAATATTACAATCATAGGAAATCTTGCAGCAAGAGACATTCCTGTTTTGATAGTTGCAAACAAAACAGATTTAAAGAAGTCTGATATAAAAAGAGTGGAGTCTGCATTTCCGCAGTACAAGACAGTCGGAATTTCCGCACTCAAAGGAACAAACATGGAGGAATTTTATGAGGAGCTTTTCAAGCTTATAAAATAAGAGGTGAAAAATGCTAACGCTACAATACATACCATACCATGATTTTTCTTCCCTAAGCATGGAAGATAAACTTGCTAAAATAATAAAGGCTGTAAAAGCTGAAAAAATACTCCTGATTGAAGGCAGGCTTAATCCTATGGAAGAGTCTGAACTGATTAAAAGAACAATGCATGCAATAAGCAGTAATTTCAAGGGCATAGAAATTGCCTCTATTGATTATGAATTCAAGGGCGATTTTCTTGAAAACATGAAAAGGAACGTTGCACATTTTCTTCTAAGAAAAAGAGGCGGGCTGACAATCGTTGGACCTGCCACTGTTGTTAAAGAGATAAGAAAAGATCCAAGCAAGATAGAATTACTAACTTTGGACAGAAAAAAGAATAAAAGGTAGTTTTTTACTCACCAATAGAAACTTTAATATACAATTGTTTCTTATTTAATTTATGATAATGAGCGGGGTATAACCAAATGCATCAGTGCGTCCGGTGTAACAAAATATATGAAGATGCCAATAATGAAATCCTTAAAGGGTGCGGCGACTGCGGAGGAAAATTTTTCTTTTTTGTCAAAAAAGAGGCTGTTGAGCATGTAAAAGAAGCTACAAGCCAGCTTTCAAAGCAGGACAAGGAGCAGATTGAAAAGGATGTTCTTGATATTATAGGCGTTGATGAAGACAAGCCAGTTATTTTAGATCTTGCTTCTGTTAATATTTTAAAACCCGGCAAATTTGAGCTTGATCTGGTGAGATTGTTTAAGGGAGAGCCGATGGTTTACAGGCTTGAAGAGGGGAAGTATGTCATTGATATTGCTGAAACTTTCAAAAATGTTAAGAAAGGCATTATTGGAAAATGATTTTTAATTAATAATATGACACATTTGCAACTAGACGGCAAACTCTATTTAATTATACAACTTGGTAATTTATTCTTGAACCTTTTCATTTCTTGTCTATAATGTTTTCTACACAAATAACTCCATCCTTTTCCTTTATGTTTACTGCCTAATAAACTTGGATATACTTCTGCATAAGCTTTATTTTTGCACTTTCCTCTATAGTCACATTTATTTTTCATATTAGTTCTAAAAACTTTGCAGGTTTTAATATCTTTATTCCTAAAGCTTCTTTTAGTTTAGTAAGATGTGGATCTCCTGTTATTATATACTCTGCTTTAGCAGTCATTGCACATTCTATTATTTTATTATCATCTGGATCTTCTTTAACTATTTCTACTTTATTTTCTGGATTAATAACTTGTGCATATTCTAGAATCAGAGTTATTTGTTCATCAATGAATTCTTGTTCTTGACTAAACTTCTCTTTCAATACCCCTTCAAGTTCATTTAGTATCTCTATTGAAATAAACACTTGGATTCTTTTGTCTAGTGCTAGCTCTACTACTTTGTGTGGATTTCCTTTCCAGAAAATAGAAGAAATAAAAATATTTGTGTCAAGAACAACTTTAGGATTTTTTTCTTGCCTCATGAACCATCCTCACCACGTCTTCTTCGCTTTTTATTCCTAGTTTTTTAGCATGTTCTTGTCCTTTTTTTGTTAATCTTTCGAATTCTGCTTTTGGATCAGGGAGATTAACTTTTTTTAATAGGATGAAGTCATTCATTTTGCTTATTACTACCTGTGACCCTTCTTCTAGTTCTAATTCTTCCCTTATATGGGCGGGTATAACTACTTGTCCTTTTGTTGATATTGTGCTTATGTCTGCCATTTAAAACCTCCAATGTAAGAATGTAATACTTTCCTACTTATATAGTTTTCTATTATTATGACTTAGTTGAAAAGTAATATATAGAATTATTCAATTTTAGAAATTAATTATTTTTCAGGAACTTTTCTCAAATCTATTTTTATTTCTTTATAATCCTCTTCTATTGCTTTCCTTATCTTAAAATCCATTTTCAAATTCTAACTTCTATTTTCCTGTTTTTATTCAGATCATTCAGCAGTTCATAGCCTAATTTTGATTTTTTATTTACCTTTATCTCCCCTGTTTTCCCAACAGTGTACATCAGAAGAAAGTGATCGTCCACATATATCTCAGCCACTGCGCCGGCATATTTTTCCGGCAGCCTAAAAACAACAGCCTTTCTTGATTCCTCAACATTATATTTAACAGGATTTTTGCTGTCTCCTGATGAAGATTCATTCAGCTCTTTTACTGTCAGGCCAAACCCGACTTTTTTTTCTATTTTGTCAATATTTTTTCCCTGCGTCCCGATAAATCTTGATATTTCATCAACCGGAATATACACCTCTGCCTTGCTCTGGTTAAGTATTTTTACTTTCACGTCAGATGCAAATTCCCTAAGCTCCCTCTCAAGCTGTTTTTCTGCCAGTGTATTCAATGGGTTTGCCTGGGAAATATTTTCGCCTATGGGTATCACGACAGTTTCCTCGCCATAGCTGTAAATTTCAAATTCCAGCTTGTCTGTAAGATAATCGTGCACTTCAATTACAGGCCTTGCAAGATCAGCTTCTATCATTCCTGTCGGTACTTTTACAGTCATCTTAACCACCATTATTTTTCCAACATTTCCCTTTTGTATAAACAATATTGTATCAAGAACACTTGGTATCATTCCAACATCAATTCTTCCAATAAATCTCTGCACAGCATCTATTGGAGTTGCAGCATGAAGAACACCAAGAACGTTTGAACCGCCAAGCCTCAAGTCTGTGAATAATTTAAAGTCCGGAGTGTCTCTCATCTCGTCAAATATTATATAATCAGGCCTTGACAAAAATAGGATATCGTGAATCTCTTCTCCTGTTGCGAGATTTTTGCTGTACTGCGTTATGTTGCTGCTCAAAACAAGATCTCTCGGAGATTCAACTGTTTTTGTGATAAAGTTGTTTGATGCGTAATATTCAGCCAGTGCAGAGCTTATAGTTGATTTTCCAGAGCCTGTTTCTCCTGCAACCAGAACACCTCTTGCTGCTTTTTTTATCCTTTCAAAAATCTTTTCCGGCAGACCGTATTCATCAATTCTCAAACTTTTTATCGGCTTTACTGCAGTTATTTCCCAGCCATCTGAAACCGGAGTTTTTGTAATTACAATCCTATAATTTTTGTACTGCACAATTGTCGAGCCAGGCCTTGAAATCTCAACAAAGGCATTAGACTCAATTCTTGATCTTTCTACAATTTCCTTTGCCATATTCTGTATGTCTGCCTGCACAAGCAGTTTATTTTCAACATCAAAAAGCTGCCACTCTCCCGGCTTTCCCTTTTTTGCCCTTGGGGGACAGCCTTCCCTAAGATGGACAGACATTGTGATTTCATCAAAATATTTTTCAAATTCTAATTTTTCTGTAAGCTCTTTGTGCGGGCAATACATAACTTCAATTCCAAGAGCCTTTCCTGACTGGGCCTGAACCTTATCTGCAGTTATCAAAACTGCTCCTTCATTGTAGGCTATATCCCTTATTAAGGCATCAATCTCGCCTCCACTTTTTGCATGAGCTATCTGGTAAATATTTGGCCTTTCACCAATAAAGGCAAGCTCGATTTTGCCATCTTTTGATAATTTCTGTAAATTTTGAAGTTCTTCCAAACCTAGAAAACCTATCTCCTGGCCTGTATTTGCCTGGTTTTCAAGCTCTGCCATTACTGCCTTCGGCACTATCACCTTTCCTGCTATTTTCCCTGTTTTTACAAATCCTGATACAAGCCCCTCTATGATTACTGACGTGTCAACAACGTAAATTCTTTCTTCCATTTTTATAAAAAATCGTAATTTCTGTTCTTTTATTAAGGTTTGCATAGATTTATAAATAGGGACTGTCAACAATATTGAAAATAACAACAGCTTCCTAACAGGGAGCAATTGTTAAGAACGGAGGAAAAAGCATGGCATTTAGACAAGACAGAGGCCATAGATCAGGCGGTTTTGACAGGGGTCCAAGAGAGATGCATGATGCAACCTGCAGCGAGTGCGGTGTGCAGACGCAAGTACCTTTCAAGCCGAAAGAAGGCAGGCCAGTTTTCTGCAAAGACTGCTATATGAAGAAAAAGAACACAGCATAATTCTAATAAACAAATATTTAGAATTTTTCTTTTTTTAGAGTGAACTATATTTTTCTTGCAAAGACCAAAAATCCTGTGTGGGCCAGCATATGGTGCTTTGGCCTTACTTTCAACCCTTCAACAATCCATTCTCTTTCCAATATTTCTGAAACTTTCCATAAATAAAATTTATTTTCAAGGCTGCTTACAAATTCCTGCATCTGATTGATATTTGTTACATAAGAAACAAGAAATGCTCCAGATTTTAGGCTTTTGTGCGCATGTTCTGTTACTTTCCATGGCTCAAGCAAATCAAGCGCCACCAAATCCAGATCTTTTTCATCTATTCCCCTGTATATATCATTGTTTTTTATTTTGACCTTTAATTTTAAACTTTCTGTATTTTCTTTTGCTATTTTATAAAAATCCGGATTTATTTCGTAGCTGGTAACTTCACAGCCTATTCTTGCAAGGCAGGAAGACAAATGTGCGCATCCTGATCCTGCATCAAGAACTTTTGAGTTTTTTCCAACTCCTGTTGTCGAGATTACCAGGCCTATATCCTTATAGTGCATTATCGCCGGCCCTCTTTTTATTTCATGCAGGCTGTCTATAAAGTGCGCATCAAAAACAACAAAAATTTCTTCTTTGCTGCTTTTTACAAATCCATTTTTTATATCTTTTTCTTTTAGAAAACCGAACTGCGTGTGAAAATCTCCTTTTTTGTAATAATGCAGATTTCCTCTTGGATCTATTATAATTTTTTTTATCATTTATGCTTTAAAAAACACTTTTGTATTTAAGACTTTTTATTAAATTTTTACTGCTAATTTAAATGAATATTTGTCATTTTAAGAATAAACTGCCTCAAGCGGGATTTTAATGCTGATATCTATATTATTATAAACTGTTATGGGAGTTAAACCGTATTCTGTTTTTTTTAATTTTACCAAATCAATAGACTCAAGAATTTTTATATCATTATATACATTCTTAAAATCTCTCTTCGTTAATGCTGCGGCTTCTCTGATGTTCTTTGGTTTTTTTAAATAGATTGCTCTAAGCAGCTCCAATCTCCTAACTGTAAGTATTTTTTTATAAGTAGCTAAATCTTCGAAAGTAAGCTCCGGTACTTGTGCTTTCTTCATTCCATTATCTAATTCTGAAGCAAGCCTTTTGCCATTTTTTAAAAAACCACTTAATTCTCCTATTGTAACTTTAATTTTCTTTGTTGCCATATAATATCTCCCTTATTTTCTTGATGCCTTTTTCAAAATCATTATATAAGGTCTCTAGGTTTGTAAAAAGATATTGTTCTTCATCTCCAAATATATGCACGTGGTCCCCTTTTGCCCTTTCATTGTCATGCCCGAACACCCTTACTCCATTATGAATATAAACAAAAGAGTACTTAAAACCATATGGAAAATTTTCACTTTTTTCAACTCCCCATATCCTGGCTTCTACTATGTCTCCTTCTTTTGTAACATACTTCCTTTGATGTAAAAGCTTCGCCACCTAATACCTCTCTATGGTGTATGATACCATATATAAACTTTTCTATTGTACCTTCTAAATACGCATTATAAAAAAGAATACTATAAAGTTCATAAATCTTTCTTAGGTTTTTTTGAAAACCTTTCAAAATTTCTAGAAAAAATTAATAATTTTCCTGGTTTAGTTTAATATTTTAGTTATTGAAAAAACTTCTTTTAATTTTACTACACAGAAAGTTCTATAAAACATGGATATCATGAACTGTTTTATAGCTGTGCAATTCTTCCTGTTTAAACCACAATGCAATTTCTGCTGCTGCATCATCACTATTTCCTGACGCATGTATTAAATTCGGAAGCGCCCTTGACGAACTGTCTGCGTGAACATATGACATGTGGGCATAATCCCCTCTTATTGTTCCTGGCTGCGCTGTTTTTGGCTCTGTTCCGCCCACTATCTTTCTTACAACTTCAACTGCATCTATACCTTCAAGACACACAGCAACAACAGGACCTTCAGTCAGAAATGAGATTAATTTGTTCCTTACATGCTCGCCTCTTCTTTTTGTGATGTCTTCTGTGTAATGCTTCATTGCATGTTCTTTATTGCACCAGACCATTTTCATGCCAACAATTTTTAAGCCTGCTCTTTCAAATCTTGTTATTAGCTCACCAATTAAACATCTCTGCACACCATCCGGCTTTATTAATATTAAACTTCTTTCAACCATAAGTATTTTGTTTTTTTGGATTTTATATAAATTGCTGTTATTTATTATAATGGTGCAACTACATTAAATCTAAATGTTTATATATTTTCATGACATTTGTGTTGATTATGAAAAACCAAGAGGTGGCTGACATTCTGTACAAGATAGCTGATATTCTTGAGATTAATGGAGAACTTATATTTAAAGTTGCAGCTTACAGAAGAGCTGGCCAGAGCATAGAAAGTTTATCCAAAGATATTGGAGAAATATACAAAAATAGAGGTCTTGAAGGGCTAAGGGAAATTTCAGGAATAGGAAAAGACATATCGCTTAAAGCAGAAGAAATTATCAAAACAGGAAAACTAAATTATCTTGATGAAATAAAGAAAAAAACACCAATTGATGTTGAGTCTCTAATTAATATTGATGGTTTGGGACCAAAAAGAATCAGCATTTTATACAAAAAATTAAGGATTAAAAATAAAAAAGACTTGGAAAAAGCTGCAAAAGAAAACAAGATAAGAAATATTCCAGGATTTGGCGCAAAGGCTGAGGAAAACATACTAAAATCAATTAAATTTTCAAAAATTTCAAAACAGAGATTTGTTTTAGGATATGTATGGCCTGATATTTTGAAATTAGAAAATAAACTCAAAGAATCAAAAGATATTGAAAAAGTTGAAATCTGCGGAAGTGCAAGAAGAAGAAAAGAAACAATCGGCGACCTAGATATTTTAGTTATAAGCAGAAAGCCTGAGAATGTAATGAATTACTTTACAGGTCTAGATGTTGTAAAGAGAATAATCGCAAAAGGCAGCACAAAAAGCACAGTTATATTAGATAATAATATGCAGGTGGACTTAAGGGTTTTGCCAAGAGAGAGCTTTGGAGCTGCAATGCAATATTTTATAGGAAACAAGGAGCATAATATTGAACTAAGGAAGATTGCAATATCCAAAGGTTATAAATTAAGCGAGTATGGCTTGTTTAAGAAGAAGAAAATAATTGCTGCAGATGATGAAAGAAAAATTTACACAGCATTGGGGTTAAATTACATTGAACCTGAGATGAGAGAGAATACAGGGGAGATTGGATTATCCAAAAGACACAGGCTTCCAAAACTTGTTGAGCTGAAAGATATAAAGGGAGATACGCACATGCATACGAACCAGACAGACGGCGTAAATACCATGAAAGAGATGATTGAGAAGGCTGTTTCTCTTGGCAGGGAATATATTGTTATAAGCGACCATACAAAAAGTTTGGGCATTGCAAACGGACTTAATGAGAGGCAATTACTAAAACAAATTGAGTTCATTGAAAAAATAAACAAAAAATATCCAGGTATAAAAATTTTAAGCGGATGCGAAGCCAATATCATGGGCAACGGGAATCCTGACATAAACAATTCTGTTTTAAAAAGATTAGATGTTGTAACTGCAAGCATTCACAGCGGCCTGAAGCAGGATGAAGAAAAAATAACAAAAAGAATTGCTGCTGCTATGGAAAATGAAAATGTGGATATAATCGGGCATCCTACTGGAAGAATTATACAAAAGAGAGATGCTTATGCTGTTAATATGAATAAAATGTTTGAGAAGGCAAAAGAAACAGGAACATGTTTAGAGATAGATTCTTTTCCCACTAGGCTTGACCTGAAGGATGTTTATATTAAAGAGGCAGTTAACAGGAAAATTAAATTAGTGATAAGCTCTGATGCGCATCATACAAGCCACCAAGAATTTATGCAGTTCGGGGTATGGCAGGCAAGAAGAGGATGGGCTGAAGCTAAAGACATAATAAACACATTTCCTTTGGAGAAATTTTTAAAAACTAAGAAATAGTTTATATGATTTCGCCACTACATACATCTATGGTTCTTTTAAGTTCATCAACTAAGCTGCATGCTCTTTTTAGTTTATTAATACTGATACCATAGTTTGGTTCAAAAAAATGAAATCTGCCAGTAAGCGCCTCTATGTATGCTGCTGAATATGCTGGTGG
>CAYXPX010000035.1:0-9835 GCA_964467335.1 Candidatus Woesearchaeota archaeon
AATTTAACATCTTTAAATTTCTTAACAATATTCTTTGTACCATCAGTGCTGCCATCGTCAACAACAACAATTTCAGAATCGTATTTCTTAAAATATTTAATGCATTCAGAAAGAGTTCTTCCTATTCTTTTTTCCTCATTGTAACACGGTATTATTACTGATAATTTTGCCATTTTTGCTGAAAGTATAAAATAACATAAAAATCAGCGTCAAGGTGATTAATATACCTAACCCAAGCATAATCTGAACAAATGTTTCATGAAAAAGCACAATAGATAAAATTTCAAGAATATTAAGCAAAAATAATCCATAAACAAACCCAACCCTGTTTACAGATAAATTATAAAAAGAGAGCACATAAACATAGGAAAATAATGTCATGATTAAAGCAAAAGCAGCTATGTATTTGCTTATCTCAAGATACTGCTTTCCAAACAACACCAGAACAACCAGTTTAGGAAATAATAAATAAACCAAAAAAACTCCGCCTGAGACAACAGTAACCAAAATCAAAGACTTCTTTAATAAATTAATATTCGGCTTTCCAAGCGCATGGGCCTCAACAGCCTTTGGAAACAAAACAAAAACAAGTGAAAAAGATGCAAAAAAAGCAATCCTTCCAAGTATTGCGAAAGCAGCATAAAATCCTGACTGCACAGCATCAAAATAATGCTTCACAAGCATGACATCTAAGCTGTAAAATAAAGTTAATGTCAGTAAAGCAACAAAAACAGGCCAGGAATATTTATACACAGACTTGGCGTCAACATTCTTCTTTGTTTTCTTAAAATATTTTCTTAAAACAAAGTAACCAAGAGCAAAAGAAGTCATGTAAGCAGCAGTTATTCCAAAAACAGCCCCAAAAACACCAAAGCCGATAAACACAAGTGCAAGGCCGAATAAAAATTTAGCAAAAGCCTCTGAAACAAAATTAACGCCAAGAGTTTTAAAAATCTGCAATCCCTGCAGCATCCCTCTTGCAACAGGCACAAGCAGGACAAAAGGTATCGCAAGAGCAACAATCCACACAACGCCGGCAGGAATGCGCAAAAAATTAGCCAAAAAATAAGAAGCAGCAATTACAAAAACAAAAAGCAGCAAACTTAAGATAAGTATCTTCTTTGTAGACCTGACAAACAAGTCTGAAATGCTTCCGTAATCATTTTTTGCCTTAAAAGAAGCAACAAATTTTGATATTGAAGTTTGGATAACATAATGCGGAACCAGTAAAATATAAAACAAAGTCAGCACAACGCCCAAAATCCCATAGCCTGCAGGCCCAAGCATTCTTCCCATCACAAAATGATAAAGAAATGCTCCAAAATTCATTGTCATTGTTGCTATAAAAAGAATAAAGCTGTCTCTGATCAGGCTGTCCTCTTTTGTATATCGAAAAAACTTTTTTATACTATCCATATCAGGCTGCTAAATACAATTTGTATCAAAATCATAAAGCCTACAATCTGCTTTTCAGTAAATTTCCCGGTTATCGTAAAAATATGCGGAATAGAGTATATTTTGTCATAGTATGATTTTATTTTTCCCTTATAATAATATCCATAGCTCTGCATCTTGAATCTCCCCCGTGCCTTTAAAATAAATTCAATGAAAAAAGGGACAGAGCTTACTATTGCTGCTCTTTCTATGTTCCCAACTATCGCAATAACAGCTATTGAGCCGCCAAGAAGATAAGTCAAAGAGTCTCCAGGAAGTATTTTCGCAGGATATTTATTGTAAATATAAAAAGCAAGCAGAGAAAAAAATACTACCAAAGCAATCAAAGCGGCAACATCTCTGTCATTCACATAAGCAAATATTCCCAGCATCCCAATATAAACAATCCCCATGCCGGTCTCCATCCCGTTATAACCTGCAAGCATGTTTACCATATTTGAGGCGCCAACAACGCCGAGTGGAATTACAATCAAGGGGAATAGTATCCCAAGTTCAACCTTGTAGCCAAAAGGAAGATACATAATAGTAAAACCTGCATTCACAACCATCAAAGGCACAGCAGCAACTAGTGTAAACAAGGGCTTCTGCCACTGTTTTAATCCCAGAGAATGATTTTTTGTTTTCCTTTCTATAACTAAATCATCCAAAAAGCCAACAAGAGCAATAAGAAGAAGGCTTGTCATGCTTGCAAACAATAACATCAAATTTTCATCGCTGGCAACAAGACCGCCGCTATCACCAGTAAAAAAAGTTCTCACAAAAATAAATAACAATAACCCAGAAAAAACACCTGCCAAAACAACCAATCCGCCAGATATTGGCACCAAAGGCTTGTCTTTTTTGTTCTGATCTTTAACTAAAATTCCAATTTTTCTCAGGTATTTAATAAGCCATGGAATAGAAAATAAAACAACTAAAAAACTAAATATCCCGTATCCTAAAGCCCAGTAATTCATAAAAAGCTTTAAACCAAACTGCTTAAAAAGGTTATGAATTCATAATTAAAAAATGAAAACAATCTTGCTTACATTTGACATAGAAGAATTTCCCGCAGAAGAATTTAAAGTTCCAGTAACAGAAAAAGAAGCCTATGATATGGGCTACAAAGGCACCCAAATAATCCTAAAATTACTAAAAAAACACAAAATAAAAGCAACATGCTTTGTTACTTATAAATTCGCAAGAAGATATAAAAAAATAATTAAAGAACTGGAAGAAATTGGCTGTGAAATAGCATCACATGGTTATAATCACAACCACAGATACAATAAAATGGGTAAAAAAGAAACATTATTTTACCTAAGAAAATCAAAAGCTGGAATGAAAAAACTTGGTTTTAAAGTCACAGGATTTAGGGCGCCCCAGATGAGCAGACCAGAATATAATATAATAAAAAAAGCAGGCTATAAATATGATTCTTCTTTGCATCCAGCATGGGTGCCGGGTTACTACAATAATTTCTTTGAAAAAAGAGAGATACAAAAGAACAACAACCCAATCATAGTCCCACTATCTGTATTCCCAATAATTCGTTTTCCATTGGCATGGCTGTGGTTTAGAAATTTTGGGGTTTTATATGAAAAAATTGGAACAAAACTAAACTTTATAGATATGAACTTTACAAACATTTATATTCATCCCTGGGAGTTAATTGATATAAATAATAAACTAAACAAAAAATATATGTCTAAATTAATTATTAGAAACACGGGAATCAAATTTATAAAAAGTTTAGATGAATATATAAGATGGTGCAAATCACAAAAATATAAATTTTCCACAATATCAGACTATATTAAAAATGAAAGCCGTTGATTACTTTGATTCAGTAGCAGAAAGCTATAACAAAAACAGAACTAAGGGGGTGCATGGTTATTTCGCAAACAAAGAACTAAAAATTGTCCTAAATTTCCTTGATGTAAAAATGGGTGAAAAAATTCTCGATGCAGGGTGCGGCAGCGGACTGCATTGCAAAATAATAAGAAGTTTAAAAGGAAAGCCCTATGGTATTGATATATCAAAAAAAATGATAGAAAATCTAAAAAAAAATAGAATAGAAGGAAAAATAGCAAACATAGAAAACTTCAGGTTGAACAGAAAGTTTGACAAAGCAATAAGTGCAGGAGTATTTGAATTCATAAAAAATCATGACGGCGCAGTAAAATCAATAAAAAATCATCTCAAAAAAAATGGAATTTTCGTTATTCACTATCCAAGAAAATCCATATTTGGCGTATTATACTTTTTATTCCATCTTATATTGCATAGAATAAAAATTAAGTTATTCACAAAAAAAGAGATAGAAAATATGCTCAAATTAAATAATTTTACTATAGAAAAAACACATAAAGCAGATTTATTTGTAAGCGTTACAAAAGCCAGATTAAACTAAATTTTCCCCTCTCGGAAATCATTCTGCGCCTTTTCATAATCTCCAACAAAGCCCATATCTAACCAGTAACCATCAAAAGGATGCCTAATCACTCTTTTATTCTTGGCTAAGAGATCATGAAGTAAGTCGGTCATAAGATAATGTTCATTTTCTTTAAGATTATCCAAAAGGTCATTATTTATAACATAGATACCAGCATTTATTTCAAAGTTAAGAACTGGTTTTTCCTCAATAGATTTTACTGAGAGATTATCAGAACTTATGACTCCATAATTTAAAGGAACTTGTATAATTTTGGTAACAACAGTAACATCCGCATTATTATTCTTATGAAAATTCATGAGAGCACTAAAATTAATATTAGTTAAGATATCTCCATTTGTAACTATAAATGGCTCTCTAATCTTGCCTTTTAATAAAGATAGAGAACCAGCTGTACCTAAAGGTTTTTCCTCTTTTATATAAGAAAGATCAATGCCATACTTAGAACCATCACCTAAATATCTCTCTAATAAATCAGACTTATAAAATGTAGAAATAATAATCTCATTTACTCCAAAATTTTTAAGTTTTTGTATCAAGATTTCAACCACTGAACTTTCACCTAAAGGAAGCAAGGGTTTGGGGAGCACTTCTGTAAATGGTTTTAATCTCTTGCCAAGCCCACCAGCCATAATTACTGCTTTCATACGTTATAAAACCCCGTATTGTAAAGATGTAAATTATCTTTTATCCAATCTGCAGTAATTTTTAATCCTTGTTCTAAATTTACTTTTGATTCAAAATCAAGTAATTTTTTTGCTTTAGAAACATCCGCACATAAACGCAAAATTTCACTTTTATCAGGCCTAATTCTAGATTTCTCCTCAATTACATCAAAATCCAAGTTTAAAATGTCCTTAATTTTATTTATGAGCTCACCTATAGAAATCTCTCTGCCAGTACCAAAATTTATAACCTCCCCAACAACATTATCCGCCTCAGCTACTCTTATAAAAGCAGCAGTAGTATCGCCAACAAAATTAAAATCCCTAGTAGGGAATAAAGAACCAACAAAAACTTTTCTGTTTTCCAATGCTTGAGAAATCAATGAAGGAATAATGGCCCTAGAAGATTGTCTTGGCCCATAAGTGTTAAATGGTCGGACAGTAGTTATTGGTAAATTGTAACTATAATAAAAACTTTCAGCTAGTTTATCTGCAGCAATCTTAGTAGCTGAATATGGTGATTGCCCCTGCAACTTCGCAGTTTCTGGAATCGGAATTTTTTCCGGAGTACCATAAACCTCAGAGGTAGATGTATGTATTACTTTTCCAACACCCTCCTCCAAACAAGCATTAAAAACATTTAAGGACCCTATAACATTAGTATGCACAAACTGTCTTGGGTTTGTATATGAATAAGGAATGGATATTAAAGCCCCCAAATGAAATACCACATCCTGATTTTTAACTGTTTTTTTAACAGAATCGGAGTCTGTAAGATCACCCCAAAGAAAATTAAGTTTCTCCTTTACAGATTTTGAAATATATTCTAGCTCCCAAATATGATTTCTTATATTATACTCCAAAAAACAACTAACGTTTGCCTTTTTTTTTATAAGCTCTTCAACTAAATGACTGCCTATAAACCCTGCAGCTCCAGTGACTAATACATTCTTTCCTTGTAAATTCATAAATAAAAAACCAGAAAAGAATTTATAAGGTTTCTGAATTTATGGGTCTTTACGGTTCTAAACTTTATGTCTAAAATTGTAATAAATAATCTCCTTAAAAAAGCCAAGTATTAGCTTGCTTCCTATATGAATTTTAGACTGACCCTTAGACCTTATTAAATATTTAATAGGAATTTCAATAACCCTCAATTTTTTTCTTTTAAGTTCTGCTAAAATTTCTACATCAATAAACCACCCATTTGATTTTAGATCAATCTTATCTATTGCTTCTTTTCTAAGCAGTTTAAAAGAAAAATTAACATCTCTAACTCTAATCCCAAATAATGCTCGCACTAAAATATTGTAACTTTTAGAAAAAAATAGCCTAAAAAAAGATTCTCTACTGCCTATTCTATAACCAACAACAGCATCTGACTTGCTTATTAAACGAACTGCATTATTCAAATATTTTAAGTCATAGGGACAATCTGGAGGAGTATACCAAACAAGGTCATATTTAGCAAGCTTAAAGCCTCCCCTAATACAATTACCAAAACCAGATCTAGATTTTTTGTGTACTGGAACAACACTACTAAATTTTCTAGCTAAGTAGTCTGCTATTTGTGGAGTTTTATCAGAAGATTTATCCTCAACAATAATCATCTCAAATTTATCAAAATTTTTACGCAAATATCTATTAAGTTTAACCACAAAATCAAGCAAAGTATCTTCTTCATTATATATTGAAATGACAACAGATATATTTTTACTCATCAAGTTCACCTATTCTTAGCATTATAAAATTCATAAAATTTTTTAAGACCGTCCTTTAATAACACTTTCGGTGTCCATCCAATATTTTTAATTTTTGAAATGTTAGCACAACTTCTAATAATCAACTCATTGGGATCATTAAAATCTAAAACTTTAACATTATGCAACCCAGATAAGTTTACAATATTGGATATGACTTCATTTCTAGAAGTCTCTACCCCCGTCCCCAAATTAAAAGTGCCTTTATTATTTCCCTGTGCTAATAAAATCAAAGCAGTTACAACATCAGAAACATGAATAAAATCTCTAGTAATGGGTAAAATGTCCCTGAATGCCCTTTTATTCGAAAGTATTTTTGATACAATAGCAGGAATAAAAGATTTATCTTCTTGACCTTCACCATAACAATTGAACAAACGAACAATTATTGGATTGATGGTGCACAATGCGCAAAAATTTCTTATGAATTCTTCAGCCATTAACTTACTTTTACCATAATCATCAAGAGGTTGAGGTATGTGGGATTCTAGCGTAGGAATACTATCTACATTACCATAAACTGCTGCACTACTCAGAAAAATAAACTTACTGGCAGAAAATGCGATAGCATTAAGTAAATTCTCTGTTCCATTAATATTAGTAGTATAAATATCCTCACTGAAAGCACCAGCAAGATGAAAAACTACATCAAAGTTTAGTGGTGGAAGTTTCTTAGTCAAATCATAAGTTATTACTTTAACCCCTTGTTTTTCATAATTTGGAGAACGAGTTAAAACCGTAACATTCTCATCACTAGATAAAAGTGCATCAACTAAATAAGAACCAATAAAACCAGTACCACCGGTCACTAAATATTTTACCATTAGATTGGAAAGCTAGGAAAAGTTTAAAAACATTTATGTAACTGCATACAGACAAAAATTCCCACTATTATCCATAAATTCAAACCCACAAGTATCAAATTTATCACAGGCTCCAGTATAACCTATAACATGTGTAGTGTTAAAAAATCTTAAATCAGCTTCAAATTTATCACATTTGTCATTAATGGAAATTTGAGAAAATTCTTTTATATATTTATCTTCTTTTAAATGCGGATACCATCCAAACGGCGTAGATAAATTATAATAAATGGGAGCATAAGAATAAACTGCCTTTGGATAAATTGTGGTTGGATAATCCCCAAACAATAAAAAACTACCATAAAATTTGGAAAATAAGGGGGATAATTCTTCAGTCGCAATTCTGTCGGGAACAAAAAATTTTTGAGTATGAAAAACATTTATACTGACACTTAATAAAGCCAAGATTATTAAAGCAAATGGCAAAACCTGTAAAAATCTTTTATTCAAAATAGCAGGATTAGTACTAAAAAAGAAGAATAAAATAAAAAATAAAAAATAAGTTAAGTATGGATCTGGAAATATATTCCTAAAAGCAGGGACAAAGGGTGTTAACCTAAAAAAATAAAGTAGGCCGAGCACTAATATTGGAAGAAAAAAATAAAGCTCTTTTTTAGATTTATTTTTGGATAACCAATAAAAATAAAAAGCAACAAATAGAATTATCGGCAGCAAAGTTACAGCAACATTAGTAAAAAAGTGATCTTGTGTAAACCTCCATATCCATGAGTTTTGCACCTGTCCAGAAATGCTGTTAGAAAAAAAGTTTTTAACAAAAGGAAAAAACCAAAAAGAAATTAATGTTAGAGAAGTTAGGAAATATAAAACCAAATAAATTCTGCCCCTATAATTTTTAACTAAGAACATACTTAAAAAAAGTAATGCCGCTAGAACACCAACACTCTCATAAGAAAATAATATCAAACTAAAGGCAGGGATTATTAAAAGTGAGAACTTATCAAATTTTCTGTCTTTATAGTATAAAACAAGAAAAGCAAAAGCCAAAAACCATACCCACGAAAACAATTCATGCACTCTTCCAAGCCTTACAAAACTTCCAACAGATAAAGCAGTCATAAACATAAACGAAAAAAACGCAATTCTCTGAAATTTAGAAAAACCAAACTTTTTCCCAGCAAAATAAATTACAAAAAAAGCAATAACAAATGATAAAACTATAGTAAAATAAGTAGCGATTTTAACATCCTGAAATAAGTTATAAAGTGGCAAGGCAAAGAAAAACCACCCAGGAGGTGTAGCCTGAAATGAGATAAATCCATTATACCAATAGGGACAAAACTCAAGAAATCCACATACCTTCAAAAAATGCAGCTGTGCCATATAAGAACTAACGTCATTAAAATAATCAAGTGGAAAATAAAATAACATCTTCGATTGGTCAATCAACCTATAAACAAAATTTATAAATAAAATAAACACAGGAAGGTAAAGCCATGAATCTTTTATAAAAAAATTTTTCTTCATTTTCAAAATTCCATTAAACTTGAATCCGGAACATTAATATCGTTATAATATTCATATTCCTGTGCGGTAATATTAAAATTCTCTGGATATTTTACTTTCCAAATTCTTATCGGACCAATTATATTATTATTAAACAAGGCAAGAGGTGTTTTGTCGGATGAATCATAAACAAGTTCAAAATATCTGCTACCCTGATTTAATATATAAAATCTTGAAAATAATGAATCAACAACAATACTTGGCAAAAATATGGTTGCACCTAAACCATTTACATTTTGCCCGCTAATGGAGGGTATAACTCTCATACATCCATTATAACTATACTGATCAAAAGTATATAATCTATCAATATAGACACAGCGTATGGGGATTTGTATTAGTTGCCCCTGATATTGCACAATGATATTAGGCTGTTGTAAACTACTGCCTACTCCATTGCCGCTTTCATTAATTATATTTTGAATAGAAAACATAGTAGCAACAATAGTTGTCCCTTTAGGGATTAAAACACCTTGATAAACTATATCTGCATCTAAAGGAAAACCGCCAGAGTATACCAAAGTATAACTTTCATTCTGTTCACCTGAAAAAGTTGGATTCAAAGAAGATATAGGCATAAAAGAATATCTATCATAGTTCCTGTCAGAGCCTATCAAAGAATAAGCAGAATACTTGCTTATTTCCTCACTAACAGCTAAAAAATAACTTACATTATGCGCATACAAAAATCCAAGCGCATCTTCATCATTGGGAGCAGTCAAAAGATTCCTGGCTGTAAGATAGTTCCACCACCATATCCTATTGCCTCCATCTGTAACAGTTGATCTTTCAAAACCACCCTGAACCCAGTAACCATAATCCCACCAATGGACAAACACAGAATCTTCTAAAGTGTTTTCTTTAACCCACTCGCCAGCTTCCTGCCACTGCTGATGATAATAAGGACCACTCACCCTGACCTGATTATAAGAATTAGTAGCATGTCCTAATATGATCCCCTTAGCAAACGAAAAAGGACTAAATAGCAATAAAACCAAAAATAATATCCCTATATATTTTATAAGTTTATACTTACTATGCCTAAAATAATCAAAAGCATATACAATCGCAAATGATGAAACTATCACAACAAAGGGCGAAAATTCGAAAAATAATCTTATTGCAGTTGTACCG
>CAYXPX010000036.1:0-9685 GCA_964467335.1 Candidatus Woesearchaeota archaeon
ATCTGTAATTGCTGACAGGTTTCTCCTCTTAAATGTGACAATTTCTTTAATGTTCTTATCTTCATAACCCAGAGATTTTAGATACAACCAAAGAGAATATACTGCTATTGGATAATCCCTTGAGTTTAGGTAGTTTGAATGTCTGACTTTCAGAGTGTCTAAATTCTCGCTAGCATTTGACTCTTCGATGAACTTAGCAAGAGTAGTAATCCCGTGTATTGTTCGTTCACCCAACTTCTTACCGCTCTTCTTAGTAAAGTTTTTTAAGAAGTTCTCAAATTTATCTACTGATTCACGTTTCATCCTCTTTTCACCATTTGATTATAGAAGGTATATAATCAAATACTTTGTGGTTGGCCTTTATACCGCTTTTAAAGGCATTTTATTGGGCTTAGACAGTTTTTAGTTATTTTTATGATATTTTGGCTAGATATTTTAGGGTTAATTTTGGTCTTTTTAGTAAATTTTTGTTGTTTTTATATGAAAATAGTTATTTTAAAATCTTTAATTTTTGCTTAAATCTTTTAACCTCTTTTTTCGGGAGTTTTGATTAGCATCTGGACGCTTAAACCACCAGTATAATTAGCGAAATAATTAACTTCATCTGCGGACATATGAATAACAAAAGTACCATTTCCTGTGTTTTCTTCTAATCTCTGAGAACTTGGCGCAAAGCTGTAGAAACTAAGCGGCCTTAACATTCCCTGCCTGTGCATTAAAATAAAGGGGATAAATGCTGCATCTATTTCTCCACCTTCATCACTCACAACAACTTCAAATCCACATGTGACTGGCCTATAAGCAATTTCTATAGCTTTTTCAGGGTTTCTTTGGTTTCCATGCTGATGGGCGTTTCTAAGCGCCTCGTAAAGACCGCTAAACAACCTTTCATGCTTTCCTGTGTGCCTGGCTTCATTACAGATTTCACCCAGACTTGCTGTATAATCTATAACATCTTTTTCAGAGGGAATATTAAACCTTCTAACTTTATATGTGTCGTCTGCATGAAATCTTGGTAAATCTTGAAAGTCTTTTAGATTAATTCTCCCTTTAAAGGGAGTTCTAGCAAGAGACCTGTGATTTCCAATCGCCACTATGTCTTCAATTGTATCTGAAGTTCTTGATTTTAACATTTTAACAATTCAAATAACCTAGAAAAATATATAAAACCACCCATTAACATCTTTTAATAATTGATTAAATATTTTAATCTTATACTTTTGAAGAGAAATTAATATAAATTATCTAAATACTCCTTTCTTATGGCATATCAAGCAAAAGATTTTTCACATTTATTAGGAACTAGTGGTTTTAGCGATAACCTCCTAAACAATCATTTTAAGCTTTATCAGGGGTATGTTACTAATACAAATAAACTATCGGAAATGCTTTTAGGCATGGTTAAGGAGAATAATACAGGAATTCCTGAATATGCTGAATTAAAGCGAAGATTTGGGTGGGAGTTTAATGGCATGAGGCTACATGAATTGTACTTTGGGAATATGAATAAAAAGAAAAAAACATTGCCAGAAAACTCAAAATTATACAAAAAAATGACTGAAATTTTTGGTTCTGGAGATAATTGCAGAAAAGATTTTGTTGCTTCAGGCGGAATGAGAGGCATTGGATGGGTGATTTTGGCCTATGATAAAGAGAGTGATAAACTGTTTAATATATGGATCAATGAGCACGATGCAGGGCATTTGGCCGGCGCTGTTCCTCTGCTTGTGATGGATGTGTTTGAACATGCTTTTATGCTTGATTATGGCTTAAACAGGGCAGGTTATATAAATGCGTTTGTTGAATCTATTGACTGGGACGCTGTTAATAAAAGATTTGAAAGTGCTTAATTTACTTCCTGAAGCAATTTTTTTGACTTGATATTCTTTATTATTTTTTGGCCTGAGGGGGTTATTTTGACATAGGTTTCTTTTCCTATCCTTGTTTTTTCCACCAATCCCTCTGTATACAATCTTAGAACAAACTGTGTTATTGTCGATCTTATTGAATTATAGTCCTTTTCTGGATAGAGATATTTTGCAAGTGATTTATAGGATATGTGCTTTGCATTCAGGTTCTCCTGAAGTTCATTGAGTGTTGTGAATAACCTTAATTCTGCCATAGGGACGCCCTTTAAGATATTTGCCAGGTTCTCTTCTGAAAATTCACCTGTTTCTTCTGATTTTTCTGTTTTTATTTCTTGTTTTTGGACTGACTTTCCTGCTGACTGCTGGATTGATATTTTTATTAAATACTCGATCTTTTTTATTTTTTCTTCCAGCTGCTGAAATCTTTTATCTGTGTGGTCCTTGTGGTGGCCCAGATGTTTGTGTACTAAAGTTATATCCCTTTTAACATTTGAGAATGAGCTTTGAAGATTTTCGTTTAACTTAAAGATCCTTTCTTTTTCTCCTGCTTTTTTGAAAAATGAAAATATCCCCATTAAATTATTCATGAATGTATGTGCTTTTATATTTTACTGATATTTTTACAAACCTAAGATTATAATAAGCATAAGTTCTGTTTTGTTTTTGACTGTTCGGTAAACTTTGGTGACGTCACCGAACCGTTCGGTAAACGTAGGTGAACGTTCGGTGAACAGTGTTTTTTTATTTATTTGTCTAGATTTTTGTTGATTGTTATATAATCCTTAAAAATGAGTCTTAGTTGTTTTGATTTAAATGGAGGTTTGTATTATTTTGATATTATGGTAGTATTAAATTGACATCAAATTAACAAAAACTTAAAAAATGAGACTTAATTTATGATCAAATTTCTTTAATAATAGCTAATAATCACTAAAATTATAAAAAGTGAGGATTAAAAATGACGAGATCCTAAAAATTAAATAGTGTTTTTTGAGTATTTTTATGGTAAAATAGATCTATTAGCCTTTTTTTGAGGTTTAAAACCCTAAAATCTTTTTTAATTGTAAAGATATTGGTACGATTATTAACCTTGAATCTTTCAATTGGTGCATTTTTGCCAAAAAGTGAGGATAAGTAGGCCCTTGTGCAGGATTCTGAAAGTTGCATTTTTTCACTTAAAATCCTTGTTGTTGGAGGGATATTCTCATCTTCCAGCTGATAAACCAATAAAAATACCTTTAATTCCTGTTTTGAGAGTTTAAAGAATATTAGATCTACCTTATTTTTTATCTCTTCCAGGCTTAAATCACCCAAATCTTGGTTTAATATTGTGCTTGATTGCTCGCTTAGCGCTCGCTCGCTCGCTCGCTTAGTGCTTAATTGAGCGCTTAACTTTGCGCTTAAACGCTTAGCTCCATCATTTCCTGTGGAACTACCATATTTATCATTTATACCGCTTAAATCCTCATTTTTTTCTTTGAAATTGGATGCGCTTAAGTGCTCGCTCGCTCGCTTAACCGCTCGCTCGCTTAACTGCTTAGGAACCAAATCGCTTAAATCTTCCTCTGGAATGGCGTTATTGGCTTTTTCAGAATCCACTAAAATTTTGTCAATCTTTTTCAATGCATTATCCAGGAGCTGCTCTTGTTTGGCCAGTCTTTCTTCAAGTTTAGTTATTTTTTCGTTAATGGATTCAAAATCCCTTTTTACGCGGCTAAATGATTGTTTGATCTTTTCTTCAAAATCTTCCATCCACTAAACAGCGTTAGAAGATATAAAAAGATTCTTAGCGTTGATTATAATGTTTTTAGTTTAGAATTTACTGCTCTTTTTTGTCCTTTTTTTTGTCTTCCTCTTTTTGGTCGACATTAACCTTAAATCTTGGCAATCTTAGGTGAAGTGGAAGACCTACCTCTTCTTCAAGCTGCAGGCCCTTAATGTTTGATTTAAGCAGGACAAAATTAAATATTTGCGTACTAAACTCAGGAGGCAACTTGTGCCCTTTTTTCCATTCATCCATTAACTCTTTAAGGACTTTTTCTGAATCATAATACAATACATAACCTTTTAATTCCAGTCCCCCTGCTTTTCCATAATCTATCTCAAAACTAAAAGTAATCATCAATGATGGCATCTCTTTTTTACTATCTGCCTTTAATTTTGATTCTTTAATGTCCTCTATCCTTATCCTATTTTGTATCTGGTCTTCCCTGTTGTACGGCTCTTTCTTTTCTATGTGTATTTTTTCAAATCCAAAACCTATGATTGGCATAGCCTTTGTCTTTATAGAAAATATTTAAACCTTTGGATTCACATTTTTTCAGGGCACGATATTCCCAGCAGGGAGAGTGAATTCTTTAATACCTGCCTTGCTGCCCTTACAAGGGAGGCACGTGCTGACTTTAGCGGTTCTTTTTCCTGGATTACAGGGCAATTATGATAGAATTCATTGAATATTTTTGCAAGTTCAACTGAATAATTTGCTATAACATGGGGATGGAGATTTGCTGCAGCACATTCTATAATTTCTGGGAATTCTGAGAGTTTTTTTATTAGTTTATATTCATGTTCTGTATTTATATGGTATTTTAGGTTTTTTTGTATTTTCAATTTTTTTAGGATTGAGTTTGCTCTTGTATATGCATACTGGATGTATGGAGCAGACTCTCCTTCAAAGCTCAGGGCTTTTTCCATTTCAAATGTTATGTTTTTGTCAGGAGATACCTTGAGAATTGCAAACTTAAGGGCGCCATAACCTATGATCTTTGAGAGCTTTTCTATGTTTTTTTTGTGCCTTTTTATTATTTCCTCTGAGGCTTTTTTCCTTATTTCTTCCATAAAATCTTCTAATAAAACCACTTCGCCCCTTCTTGTGGACATTTTACCTGATGGCAAAAGGACAAAGGAATAATGTATTGCCTCTGGGGCCTTGTGGTTTATTAATGATAATAGCGCTTTCATCTGCTGAAAATACAATTTTTGATCTTCTCCCAAGACGATTATATTTCTATGTTTTGCTCTTTTTTCTTTCCATATTGTGTATGCAAGATCCCTTAGAAGATACATTGAAGAGCTGTCGCTTCTGGTTAATGGGAGATATGGGTTTTCCATTGGGAGGGGCAGTCCTCTAAGGTCTATTGCTGTTCTGCCTTCCTCATCTTTGAAGATTTTTCCTGTTTTGCTTAATTCTTTTAGTATGTTCTTTGTGTCTTTGTTGAACAAAAATTTGGATTCGTAATCAAAGAAATCGTACTTAATGCCCAGATTTGAAAATATGCTTGACTGGCCTTTTATGCATACTAAAACTATATCTTTAAACGCTTTTATTGTTCTTTTGTCTTTGTTTTCGAGCTTGTTTAACAACCCAAATACTTTCTTTTCCATTTCTTTATTACCTTCAAGTTTTTTGTTAAAATCTATATAAAGACTTAATAATTTATCAAATGACGGTTTTTTGTTTTCTGAGGCCAGAACAAGCATTGCTATTTGTTTTCCTATATCATTAACATAGTAATGGGTTTCTGTTTTATAGCCCTGAAACTTCAGAATTCTTACAATAGAATCACCCAAAATTGCGTTTCTTGCCCTTCCTAAGTGGGGAGAGGCATTTGGATTTATTGAGGTGTGCTCTATTAATGCTTTTTTGTTTTTTCCTTCATTATCTGAACCATACCTGTCTTTTTCTTTTAAAATCTTTTTTATTGTTATTTCTGCTAATTTTTGTTTGTTTATAAAAAAATTCAGGTACGGGCCCCTGATTTCTGTTTTTTCTATGTAATTTGGGAGATTTAACTGGCTCTGGAGCTTATCTAGCTGAATTTTAAGTTTATATGAGTGTATTGAATAATCGCCGAAAGCCTGATCTTGGGGGGTTTCTAATATTATTCTTGTTTTTAGCTGTTTTTCAAGCTGGTTTTGAAGGTCTTGTTTTAGGGACATTGTGTTATTTTGCTGGTTTTTTTAGGATAAAAAGATGCTGGTTTTTTATATTGTTTTCTAATTCTTTTGTTATTGGTGTTATTACAGGCTGATGAATGAAAATATTTAATACGTACATTGTGCCCAACTTATTTATCATGTTTATACGTGTTAAAAAGGTGAAAAACGAGGGGAGAGAATATGAATATGCTCATTTAGTTAGAGGAATCTGGAGAAGAAAGAGGCTTGTAAGAGGGGTTAATAAAAAAAGATTTAGGGAGTATAATAATTCCATACATAAATATGACAGCATAATTGGGAGAGTTCACAGATTTGAGAATAAGAAAGAGGCAGAGTTTGAGGAATTTCTTGGGTGCGGATTTGATGAATTTGTTACTAACAATAATGTTGAAGATATTTACAGGGGTTTGATAAGCTATGAATTATACTGCTGCGGATTTAAGGAAATTGAAAATGTTTATTGCGGCGGCAGGATATTTGTGGATTTGAATCGTTTAATTGTTCACGATGGATGCAATGATGTTGTTCTGAAGATTCAGGAGACTGGCGGATATTTGTGTTCTTTAAGTTTGAGGGAGTTGTTTGATATTAAAAAAATCACAGGAAGATATGAGGGTGTTCTACTTATGAAAAAACTGAGGATGGCTGGCGTGAAGATAAGTGCTGATAATTTTTTTATTTTGGTTAATAAAATTCTTAAAGGCAATGAATTGTAATAATATTTGGATATTTTTTGGTTTTTATTTTCTGAGAAATTATATTAATCTTTATTTGTCATGAAAAATTTTTGACGGACGTACCCCGAGGCCAACATTCGAGCCCCGAGCATCCCTATTACAACCCAGGAACGCCCCACCAGAGTAAACCCAAAACCTAGCGACCATTCCCTCTCTTGGATGAAAATAATAGATACTTCTATCACAAATACTTTCATCTTTGGCAATTTTGGTTGGCAAACCTTGTCTGTTGATACTTTTTAAACCAATATAGTAATCCTCCATTAAACATTCTTCCAATGGTTCTGAACTCATTGGGACTAATCTTTCATCAGCAAGTTTTATATGACCAGACTGGATATATAATTTTCCCTCCCTTTTAATAAAATAAGCATCAAGCCATTCTGCCCTGTAAGGAAAACTAACTGTTAAAATATCATCAAGTATTGCATTAATTCTTCCTGAATCTATTTTTGTTCCATTCCCATCATAAACTCTTCTTCTTGATTTTAATAAATCTATAAAATCAAAGAACTGTCTTGGTGATAACATTAAAGAATTTTCATCTGCAAGTAATTCATGGGCCTTATACCATCTTTTATTAAAATGAGATTTATTTTGACTGACTAATAAATCAGGATATTCTTGTCCTCTTTTTGGGCTTTCAGGCAATATTAAATAAGAATCCAGACTTCTTTCCTGCTGCTGAACTGCCTGTGCTGCTGTCATTATAACTTTAGAGAAATACTAAAGTTTTATATTGTTTTCTTTTACTTTTTATTATTACTATTATCCTCTTTTCTGAAGTTTTTTTAGAATTTTCCTGTCTTTTTTCCCCCAAACCAAAGAGTGCTTCAAGACCTCAGAGAATGTTTCTACAGGTATTATTTCTATTTTTTCTTTCTGTTCTTTTGATAATATAATATCTTCGTAATTGCCTTTTGGGACTATGACTCTTTTGATTCCGGCTTCTATTGCGGCTTCTACTTTTGCTGTTGCTCCGCCTATTGGCAGAACTTCTCCTCTTATTGAAAGCGAGCCTGTCATTGCTGTGTCCTGCCTTACTGGTACTTTCTTTAATGCTGAAACAATTGCTGTGGCCACTGCTATTGATGCAGAATCACCTTCAACACCTGAACCTGCTGTGTATAAAAACTGGATAAATATATCATATTTTTCTTTTATGTCTTCACCGAATGATTTTAGTATAATTGCTGAAACATTTTTAACTGCCTCTTTTGCAATTTCTCCAAGCTGGCCTGTTGCTATGAATTCTGCTTTTTCTCCGCCAGGAGTAACCTCAGACTCTATTGGAAGAACCAAGCCCGACAATGCTGCGCCGTGACCAATGACTGCCAATCCGTTTATTCTCCCTATCTTTGATCCTTCAACTATAATCACTTCATATTTTTTCTTGTTTTCTATATATTTATCTGCCAACTGCTGCTCCAATGGTCTTGCAAAAGATCTTGCCTTTACTATGTGCTGTTCATCAACAAATTTTGCCCCCTCTTCCAGAGCCAGATCTCCTGCTGCCCTCACCAGACCACCGAGCTCTCTTAATCTTACTGTTAATTTACCTGCTATGCCTGCCATTTTTCTTGCTTCTTTTATTATTTCCTCTACTGCCTCTTTTGTAAAGTGCGGGATTCTTTTATCTTTTACAATTTCCTGTGCTACGAATTGAACTAATTTATTTCTATTTTCCTGGTTATCATCCATTATTTCATTCATATAAACCTCGTAGCCATAGCCTCTTATTCTTGACCTTAGTGCTGGATGCATTTTTTCTATTGTCTCCATATTGCCTGCTGCAACCAGAATAAAATCAGCAGGACATGGCTCTGTGGCAGTCATTGCTCCTGAAGAACGCTCTGACTGGCCGGTAATTCTATATTTTTTTTCCTGCATTGCTGTCAGAAGTTCCTGCTGTGAATGATAATCAAGCAAACCCATTTCATCAACAAACAAAACTCCTCCGTTTGCTTTGTGCAGCATTCCTACCACTACTCTCTCATGCGCTGGTGTTCCCAGGCCTCCAGAGTTTTTTACAAGAATTTTGTTTGCAAAGAGATTTCCTGATTCTGTTGTTAAATTATATAAATAACCTTTGTATGGGACTTTTTCTATTTTCTTTATTTTTTCGGCTTTTAATTTAAATGATGGTTCTCCAGACATTTATAATAGAAAGATGGAGGGTTTTATAAAGTTAATGAAAATCTGAGCTGTTAAGTAAGCGTCACCCAAAACGAAGATTTTTTATAATCTCAAAAGCCTACTCTTGATATGGGTTCAATAAAACCAGCAATGATCCAGGGGGTATACCTAAAGAGAACTTAACACTTTAAATATTTATATTTTTACTAAACTCGCTTCTTCCTCGTAAATTTCATGGAAGTTTTCATAATTTTCTATAATCTCTAGGGCTGCCGGGGTTAAATTTAAAAGTTTGATATACCTGTTTTCGCTATAACCCTTGCTAATTAACGCTTTAATTTTATTTCTTTTAATTTCTGAAAATTTATTCATGGTTCTTGCTAATTTTTCTTTTTTGTGTTTACAATAATTTATTTTTGTTAAAACTATAAAGTTTGTTACATTCTCAAAGGTTTTAGATATTAGAAGCTTATATATTTTCGTTGGCTCTCCATATCTGTTGGTTTTTTTATGGTCATCCGTACATATGCTGCCTACATTTATTCCCTTATATTTTAAGTAACATCCAATTTGTGATAAAAAATCTATTCTATTTTCTGCAAATTTATCTGTTGCAGATATCCCTAAACTTAAATCTGTTAATTGGCTTAGATTTGGGTGTACTTTTGGTGTCGAGAGTTCGTTTCCGAAAAATGATCCAAAAAATTCATTTTTTATTTCTTCACTCAAATTTATCCAATTTGGAATTTCTAATTTTGTGAGGGATTTGTCTCCTATTGGCGCCCCTAGCGCTTTAAAAAATCTTATGACATTATGATTTGTGTTTTGATAACACCAAGAATGGCCCCATATGCCTCCTTCAATTATCCGAGAATTCTCCTCTATCTCGTTTCCGAAAAGTTTTTTTAAATCTTCACCAAATTCTTTTACTGCTTCTAGTTCCATACTAGATAAAAATATTGCATTTAGATTTCCAAATATTCCTCCGTCTCCAAATGTTGTCCC
>CAYXPX010000037.1:0-9285 GCA_964467335.1 Candidatus Woesearchaeota archaeon
AGGGAAGACGAACATTGCAAGAACCCTGGCAAGAAAACTAAGGCATGAGTATGTTGATGAAAACAAAATCATTAAGGATTTTGGACTTAGACAGAAATATATAAAAAAACTCAGCACTTATGAAGTTGATGCTGCCGGACTGAATAAAATTTTGATTGGCGTTATTAAAAAAAATAAAAATCTTGTGATTGATTCACATCTCAGCCACTATCTGCCTAAAAAATATGTTGACTACTGTGTTGTATGCAGGTGTGACTTAAAGGTTCTTAAGAAAAGGCTTGAAAAGCGAAAATATTCTACGGATAAGATCAGGGAAAATCTTGATTCTGAAATATTTGATGTTTGCTTAATTGAGGCTTTTGAAAGAGGACACAAAGTTGTAGTTACTGAAACTGGCAAGAAGAATGCAAATGAATGTGCTGGTGAAATAATCGAAAAAATTTTACCTGCCAAATCTTCTCTGCCTGTCTGAGTATTCTTCAAGGCAGGCTATGAACTGCTCTTTTGTAAATTCAGGCCACAGGATTTTTGGGAGAAAAATTAATTCGCTGTAAACTGACTGCCATGTGAGAAAGCCAGACAGCCTTGATTCGCTTGTCCTTATCACCAGATCAGGCTCTGAATTCAAATATAAATTTTCTGCAAATGTTTTTTCATTTATTTCTTTTATATCCATATCATTGTATTTGACTGCTTCTGCTATTTTTTTTACGGCGTCAAGAATTTCTGCCCTTCCAGTGTATGCCATTGCGAAATTTAGCCTGAATTTTTTATTGTTTTTTGTTTTTTCTTCAAGCTTAAACATCTCTTTCTGAAGATTTTCCGGGAAAAGCGATATTCTTCCTATGAACTTTATTTTTGTTTTATTTATGTTTTTTTCATTTCTTAATTCACTGAATGCCTTTTTGAACAGATTCATCAGATAATTAAATTCTCTTTTTGGCCTGTCAAAATTTTCCAGCGAGAATGCATACAATGTTAATTCTTTTATCCTAAATTCCATACACCAGTTTATGAGTTCTTTTACCTTTTTGTAACCCCATTCGTGGCCTTTTTCAGGAGATTTCATAAGTCTTTTTGCAAATCTGCGGTTACCGTCCAAAATAATACCCATATGTCTTGGCAGTTTCATTAATTGTTTTGGATACTAAAGATTTTTAAACATTGTGAAATGAGAATATTAGATGTACTGTGATTTTGTTTTAATGGAAAAGAATGAAGAGGCAGAGAGATTCGGCAGAGATCTTGGTTTTGGTAAAATTTATTTTCACAAGGATTTTGAAAATTTAGGCATTGTTTTTTCAAAAGACTATAATACTGATAGAGGCCTGATTGAAAAGAGAAAATTAAAAATTCTTCTGAATCCCCATGCCAATAGTTTAAGGGACAGCCTGCATTTCAGGAGTTCAGGCCTGAATCATGTTTTGTGCAGATTATGCTGCGAGAATAATGTTTCTGTTGGTTTTTCTCTTGATTCTCTGCTGGATGCCAAGCTTTTGGGTAGGGTAAAACAGAACATTAAACTTTGCAGGAAATATAAAGTCAGGATGAGGTTTTTCAGCCTTGCAAGAAATAAGTTTGAGATGCGAGGCAGGGAGGACATGCTTGCATTTTTAAGGAGCATAGGCATGACAGGCAGGGAAGCAAAAGAAGCTTTAAGCTGCTAACTGCTTAAGTATTCCCAATGCTCTTATTCTCTTATGGTTTATCTCTTCCATCTTTCACCTGTTTTTTGAAAATTCCCCTTTGGAATTAATTCCAAGGTCTATCCCTATTTCCTTAAGTGTTTCTATAAATCTTTTTAATTCTTTTTTATTTTTTATACTAGTAGTATATATCTCTCCATTAATTACAATTTTTTTTCTTTGTATTCTGCTTTCTTATTTTTCATTCTTCATTTTTATATGATTTTAAAGTTTATATACTTTGCTTAGAAATTTTTGTATGGTTTCTGGAAAATATAACGAAAAGAATATATTAATGAAAGAAATACAAAAAAATCATACTATAATTAAAGGAGCAGAAATATATTATGAGAAAAGTGGGCTTTTTGAATAAACTATACAAAGAAAAGAAAATACAATTTGTAATTTTTTTGTCACTTTTAAGTTATTTTTGAGATTGGGAAAGCTTATAAAGTTTTTATGTTCATAAAATTTTGGAGAAGAGAAAAAATTAAAATATTAAATCTTCTTTGTGAGGTTGTGGATGGAAAGAATTAAACAAAAGACTTTGATGCCAAGCTTAAGAGAGAAGAAGAGATATGTTATTTATGAGGCAATAAGCGATGGAAATTACAGTTTTAAGGAGCTGAAAAGTTCAATATTGGAGGGTTTTAAGGATATGTTTGGATTAGATGGCTTATCAAGAGCAGGACTTGAGTTTATTGACTTTAAGGATGGAAAGGGCATTATAAGAGTTTCTTCAAAGGGACTTGACAATCTAAAAGCTGTTTTTTGTATTGTTAGAAAAATTAATAAGCATGATGCTGTTCTAAGAAGCTTAGGTGTTTCAGGAATGCTAAAAAAAGTTAAATCTTATGGGGGTGCATCATGGTAATGCCACAGGGTGCAACAGCAAACCATCAGCTCATGGGCTATGACAGAAGCAGTACTATGTTCAGCCCTGACGGAAGACTGCTGCAGGTTGAGTATGCAAAAAAGGCTGTAAAACAAGGAACTCCCTCTTTGGGGATGGTTTGCAAGGACGGTGTTTTTCTTTTGGCTGACAGGAGAATTCTTGAGAAGCTTATGGTCGGAAGCAGCATTGAAAAGGTCTTTCAGGTTGATGATCATATTGCAGCAAGCGCAACAGGATTTTTGATGGACGGCAGGGTGCTTATTGAGAGGGCGCAGCTGATGGCACAGCAGAACAGAGTAACATATGACAGCCCAGTTGATGTTTTAGGCTTAGTAAAAGATATTGCAAATTTTAAGCAGTTTTTTACACAATATGGCGGAGCAAGGCCTTTTGGCGTCAACATATTGTTTGCTGGTGTTGATGACTATGGGCCGCAGCTTTATCTTACAGATGTTACAGGAATTTATTTTCAGTTTAAGGCAACAGTAATCGGCGAGAATGACGTACAGATAAAAGAAATTCTTGACAAAGAGTACAACGACAGCATGAATATGGATGATGGTTTAAAACTTGCTTTCAGCGCCTTTAAGAGAGTTTTTGGAAAGGATTTTGAGGTTGAGAGGCTTGACGGCGCCTATATAAATATCAATGACAGAAAGTTCAAGAGAATTGAGAGAGAATACCTGAAAAAAATCGGGAAGAAAGTTTAATTTTTTGTAATTATGGCAGACTTAAACAAGGCAGCTGTGGCAAAATTAAAAAAAGACGGCAAGAACTATGAGATTTTTGTCAACAGTGAAAATGCATGGAGACTTAGGAACGGAGAGAATATTTCTATTTATGATGCTGTTGTGACTGATGAAATTTTTTATGATGCAAAAAAAGGAGAGAGAGCATCTGAAAAGGAACTAAAAAATTTATTTGGAACTGATGACAAGGCTGAAATATGCAAAATAATAATCAGGAATGGCCATGTTCCAATGACTGCTGACATGATAAGAGGGGAGCTTGAAAACAGGAGAAAACAGATAGTAAACATAATACACAGAAATGCTGTAAATCCTAAAACAGGAAAACCGCATCCTCCTGCAAGGATTGAATCTGCGATTTCTGAGACAGGCTTTAAGGTTGATGCAAACAAAAGCGCTGAGGAGCAGATAAATACTGCTGTTGAATCCATAAGATCAATATTACCCATTAAGTTTGAGGTGAGGGAACTTGGAATAAAAATTCTTGCCCAGTATTCAAGCAGGGCATTTTCTGTATTAAAAAAATACGGGAAGCTTTTAAAGGAAGAATGGATGAATGACGGAAGCCTCTTTGTTAATGTTGAGGTGCCTGCAGGACTCCAGGAAGAGCTTGAGGTAGATTTAAATAAGATTGCAAAGGGTACAATTGAAATAAATGTGGTGAGGGTCAGATAAATGGGACAGATGATAATCAGTGAAAAATCAATTGCTGTGCCTGGAGAGGCAGTTGCAGAGGGAATGGACTATCTTCCAGGAGAACATACTTTCAGGGACGGCGAGAGAATAATTGCCATGAGAGTTGGTGTTGTCGGCTTATCTGGCAGGCAGGTAAAATTAACCCCATTGTCAGGACCTTATATTCCAAAGAGCGGAGACATTGTTATTGGAGAGATTGTGGGTGTAGGCATTGGAGGGTGGCGCGTAAATATAGGATGGCATTTTGAGGCAAATCTTTCTGTGAAGGATGCGACATCTGATTTTATTCCAAGGGGTGAAAATTTGAGCAGATATTTTGACTATGGAGATTATGTTGTGTGCCAGACAATAAATGTCGGAGGAGCAAAGGTTGTTGATCTTGGGATGAAGGGTCCTGGATTAAGGAAACTAGGTGTTGGCAGAATTTTCAGGGTGCCTTCATCAAAGGTGCCGAGAATTATTGGAAAGCAGGGAAGCATGATAAGCATGATAAAGGAGAACACAGGCTGCAGAATTTCTGTCGGGCAAAACGGCATTGTATGGCTTGGCAGCGATGATCCTGCAAAAGAAATTGTTGCCTATAAAGCAATAAACAAGATAATTGAGGAGAGCCATACTTCAGGATTAACTGAAAAAATAAAAGGGTTTTTGGAGAGCAGTAAAAATGGTTTATGATAAGCGAGTAGACGGAAGAAAATTTGATGAGTGCAGACCTATGGAAGCAAAGGTTGGGATTGTAGAAAAAGCAGGCGGAAGCGCAATGTTTAAAATTGGAAAAACAGTTGCTATTGCTGCTGTTTACGGTCCAAGGGAACTTTATCCTGCCGCGTTCCAAAACCTTAAGAGGGGAATTTTAAGATGCAATTATAATATGATGGCTTTTTCAGGAAGCGGGAACAGAGTAAGGCCTGGTCCAAGCAGAAGAAGCAAGGAAATTTCACTTGTTACTGAGAAGGCTCTGCTGCCTGTGCTTGACTTAAGCGGATATCCAGGTTCTGTTATTGATGTTTTCGTTGAACTCATACAAACTGATGCAGGCACAAGATGCGCAGGCATTACTGCTGCTGCAATGGCTCTTGCTGATGCCGGGATTCCAATGAGGGATTTAGTAAGTTCTGTTGCTGTCGGAAGGGTTGGGGGAAAAATTGTCCTGGACTTAAATAAAGAGGAAGAGGATTATGAGGGAGATTCAACTGACATTGCAACTGCTTTTTCAGTAAGGGTAGGAGAGGTTACTCTTCTGCAGATGGACGGCGAGGTAAAGAGAGAGGAACTTAAAAAAGCGCTTGAGCTTGCAAGAGCTGGATGCGAAAAAATAAGAGAACTGCAGATAAATGCGCTTAGGGAGAGGTACAAGGGTTAAATGGTAGACATAATAAAACAGCATCTGTTAAATACACTTTCCAATGGATTTAGGATGGATGGGAGAAAATTTGAGGATTTTAGGGAGATTTTTGTTGAGTATGGAATTTCATCCAAGAGTGCAGAGGGTTCTGCGAGGGTTAAAATAGGCAGAACAGAAGTTGTTGCAGGTATAAAACTTGATGTTGCTGAACCTTATCAGGACAATCCTGACGAGGGCACGATTATTGTTAACATGGAGCTGTTGCCTTTGAGCAGCCCTGCATTTGAGTCAGGTCCGCCAAGCATTGCATCAATAGAAATGTCAAGGGTTGTTGACAGGGTTATAAGGGAATCAAAATCACTTGATTTTAAAAAACTTTGCATAAAAAAGGGAGAATTGATGTGGACTGTGCTTATTGATATTTATCCAATAAATAATGACGGCAATCTTTTTGATGCTGCTTCCCTTGCTGCTATTGCTGCACTGAAAGATGCTAAATTTCCAAAGCTTGACAAGGACAACAAGGTTGATTACAATGAGAAGACAAACAAGAAACTTCCTCTTGAGAGCGAGGCTCTTGCGTGCACTGTCTTAAAAATCGGAAATTATTTCATTGTTGATCCGAGCGTTGAGGAGGAATCTGCAGCTGATGCAAGGCTTACAGTTGGTGTGCTTGAGAACGGAACTTTATGTTCACTGCAGAAGGGAGATGATACTGCATTAAGCATTGATGATGTTGACAAGATGGTTGATATTGCTGTCAAAAAAACAAAGGATTTAAGGAAGGCATTAAAATGAAATTTACAAAGTATGAAAAAGCAAGGCTTATAGGCGCTAGGGCACTGCAGCTTTCAATGGGAGCCCCTTTTGTTTTTGAGCTCAGCGAGAGCGAACTTGAAAGGATGAATTATAACCCAATTGAAATTGCAAAGCTGGAGTTTGAGAGGGGTGTACTGCCCATAGAGATCATAAGACCGATGCCAAAGAAGAGATAATCTTTTGCAAAATGATAATCCAGAATGTAGAACTCAACAAGAGGCTGTTTTTTTCTGATAGAGTTTTAATTAACACAGACAAAAAGAGGATATTTTTTGAAACTGAATGGAGCGAGAACTTAGTTAATGAAATCAACAGGAAGCTCAGCAATTTCAAGATTGAAAGCGGAAATGATTTTGTTATGTTAAGGAGAAGACTAGGGAATCTTGACGAGAAAAAATATTTTACAATTGAGAATGCTATTTTTAGCAGCATAGAGAATAAGTGGAGATTTTTCAATCCCTCTGCCTTTCAGGTTCCAAGACCATTGAGTGTTGTCTACAGGAAAAACAAGGGAGTAAATGAATACATTGTTTTCAGCCTTAATGCAAAGAATTTTTTTGTTGCTCTTGATGCCAACAGGCATGTTGCTGACAAGCTTAAAAAGAAACTTGAAAATACTGAAAATCCTGATGAAAAAGATGTGCTTATCACACTCAAAGAGGCTGCTGATGAAGAGCATAAACTTATTGATTTTGAGCTCAGGTTCGGAGTTGCCTTCAATAATTACAGAAACGGAAAGTATGTTTACAACAATAAATCATTGAGCCCTGAGGAACATTTTAATTTTGTATGCAAGCTTATTGAAGAATATAATCTTGTGTACATTGAGAATCCTTTTTTTGAGGGAGATATTAAACTGTACAAAAAATTAACAGACAGATTCAGGAAAAAGGGAATAATATGCATGAATTCAAAGATTAATGATTATACAAAGGGACTAAACAATAGAGCATTTAACGGTGCTGTACTAAAATTTGAAAACCTTGCAAATATGAAGAGCGATGCTGAAAACTTTATTGATGAAAAAATCAACCTTATTGTTGAGGGCGTTGATGATGCGATGGATGCTGCTGTAGGCCTTGGAATACCCCTTGTAAAAATTACTGATGACAGAACAGGAAATGCTGCTGCAGACAGACTCAACAGAATTTCTGAGGAAATTTTGAAATCCAGGCAGAAGAAATAAATTCCTGAAAAGATGCATGGATTTTTGTCATTTTGCAATCTGACGTAAAATAGAAAGCTATATAAATGAGCTTAACGCAGGAAAATAAAGAGGTGGTTTTAATTGGCTGGTGAATTGGTAGCAACAGGAAATTTATTTTTACAACCATTGGCACAGTTGTGGCAGCAGTTTGTTACTATATTTCCAAGCTTGGTTGTGGCAATTCTTATATTAATTATTGGTTATTTTATTGGATGGGCAGTTGGATATGCCTTAAGATGGATTCTTGACAGGGTTGGTCTTGACAGGGTTGTAAGCCAGGCAATGCTAACAAAGCAGGCAGGTCATACACATCTAACTAAACTTCTTGGTGAGCTTGTTAAATGGTTTATATTTGTGATATTCTTGCAGGTTGCTGTTGCAATACTGAATTTAAATACGCTATCTGATTTGCTTGACACATTTGTGAGATGGCTGCCTAATTTGTTATTTGCAATAATAATTTTCTTTGCAGGCGTTGCATTGGCACATTATGTTGATGCAAAGATAAGAGAGCATACAAAGATGAGAGGAATGGCTGTTGCTTCGGGCATACTTAAGGTAGTTATCTTATTTTTGGTGCTAGTTATCGGACTCAGCCAGATAGGGATTGACGTTTCAATTTTAGAGAATTCATTTTTGATAATTCTCGGAGCACTTGGCCTTGGATTTGCCCTTGCATTAGGGATAGGGCTTGGTCTTGGAATGCGAAAGCCAGCTGAAGAGGCTGTCAGCAAATGGAAAAAGCATTTGTAATTTTTTTATTTTGCTAGCGATTTTTATTTAATGGCCAGACTTTGATTGTTTATGGATTTATATTAAGAATTCTATGAATGCAACAATATTGCTTCAGTAGATAGGCAAGTATATTAATAAACACCTATTAGTTATATATTTTTAGCTCAAATGAGAGAATGTGGGGAGAAATGACTAATGCAATAAAACTATTTGAAAACCAGAAAATAAGGACTGAATGGGATTCTGATAAAGAAAAATGGTTTTTTTCTATTGTTGATGTAATTCGAGTATTAACTGACAATGATTTTCAGAGTGCAAGAAATTATTGGAAAGTTATGAAATTAAGGCTTAAAGATGAAGGAAATGAAACGGTTACAAATTGTAACCAGTTGAAAATGCTTGCTTCTGATGGTAAAATGAGGCTTACAGATGTTGCTGATACTGAGCAATTATTGCGTTTAATCCAGTCAATACCTTCCAAAAAAGCAGAACCATTTAAGATGTGGCTTGCAATGGTTGGTCGTGAGAGAATTGATGAAACCCATGATCCTGAGCTTGCTATTGACAGAGCACTTATGACTTATTTGCAGAAAGGCTATTCTAAGGAATGGATAAACCAAAGATTGAAATCAATTGAAGTCAGAAAAGAATTAACTGAAGAATGGAACAGGGTTGGCATTTCAAAACAGGAAGATTTTGCTATATTAACAAATGAGATAACAAAAGCCTGGTCTGGAAAAACTGTTAGAGAGTATAAATTGTTTAAAGGACTAAAAAAAGAGAATCTTCGTGACAATATGACTAATTTAGAGTTAGTTCTTAATATGCTTGCAGAAGCAACAACAAAAGAATTTTCTAAGAAAGAAGACCCTAAAGCGTTTTTTCATAGCAATGAAATTGCAAGAAAAGGCGGGAGTGTTGCAGGAAATGCAAGGAAGGATATTGAAAATAAATTAGGGGAAAGTATTGTTAGTGATAAAAACGCTGAACAAATACATTTTAAAGATAAGAAAAGGCTGGAGAAAAAATGAATTTCAAGGAAAAAAAGATTTAATATGGGCGATAACTCAAAGTTTTGGGCGAAGAAATCAATAAGATAACACGATAGAAACTAAAACAAACTGAAATAGGAATGATTCCTGAAGATTTGGATA
>CAYXPX010000038.1:0-9215 GCA_964467335.1 Candidatus Woesearchaeota archaeon
TCAGGTTTTCAGCTTTTTTCCAGCCATTGTTTGTAAATATTTTATGATTTGGAGTAACTTTTAATGATTGGCCGTTATTTAATTTAACTTCAACAATTTTTTTGTATCCTGTTTTACTTACAACACATGGTCTAAATTCTACTCCTTTTTCACCAATGACTTTATTGTCAGTGGCAATAATTATTTTATCGCCTTTTTTTTGTCTTTGGTATAATTCTTCTATTGTTTCTAAACCTTTATTTGTGGTAATAAACGTGTCTGGCGCAAAACATGGTTCCCACGGCAATAAAGGCTGCTCTCCGCACGGATTTGTTGATTCTATCTGCCCCAAGGCAGGAGTGGGATTTGAATCTGTATTATTTATTCTGTCAATGACAACAAAGCCGGGATCCCCTGTCTCCCACGCACATTTTGCCATTAGATTCCATAATTCTCTGGCATTTTCTGTTCCGGAAACTTCTTTATTTCTTGGATTTATTAATTCAACCTCTTTGTCTTTCTCAACAGCACTGATAAATTCATCATCAAGCGCAACTGAAATGTTAAAATTCCACAAAAATCCCCTGTCCTTTGATTTTGATGTTATAAACTTTTTTATGTCAGGGTGCCTGTAGTGCAGTATTCCCATATTTGCACCACGTCTTGTATTATGGCTTACAAAACCATTTGCAATATAGGTGTTATTTTCAGGTACAGATAAATCTGCAGTGTAAGTCTCTCCCCTTGTTAAAGATTCTACTTGGTCATAGAACTGGTTGTTTGTTAGGAACCAATATAGCTTGCTTTCTCTAATCTCTTTATGTTTTTTAGCTAATGTATTAAGTCTTTTGTAGGTTAAATTTCTTTTTGATTTTACATCTGGTAAGTAATGCTGTATGTCTCTGTATAATTTTCTATTTGCACATTTGCTTGTTTTTCCTGATGCACAGCCTCTGCCTGGACCATTATAAATCTGTTTTAAAGTTGACTCTTGGTTCGGGATTATATCATTTGATTCCCACTTTGTTTCTTCAATTTTTAATCTTTTATTTTTTTTATTAGATAAAAATCCTATTTCTGAGAATCTTTTTAGGCCTCTTGCAGTTATTATCCTTAAAACATATAAAGGATTGTCTCCATAAGCACTGTCTCTATCTAACTTTACTGATTTGCTTGTTGGTATCCCTAAGGATAACATAAGTTGTTGCGTTTCATCTATTAATTTTTCAGATACGCTGCAAACTGAAGGATAGCCCTCTTCTGTTATTGTGCCGTCAGCTGTAAATAGTCCCCTGACAAATCCTTCAGCAAAAGATTTTCCTGCTTTAAATACAATTTCAGGCACTCTTGCTAGTAAAGCAGATTCTTTCTTTACACCAATATTCTTTAACCAGTGAACAAGTGTAGTTCTGTTATAATAGGAATTTGTGCTGTTGTCGTTTTCTTTTTTACTTTCATTTGGGATTATGCCAAATAAATTTAATATTAAATTATGCATGTACTCTTTTACTTCTGGTTCATCATCTCCGAATGATAGTATTAATCTTCCAGTATTGTTTTTATTTATAGAAAAACAGCCGTCACCAACAAAATAACCTATAAATTCTCCAAGACCTGTTGTTGGGATTGTGGGTAATATTATTGGTTCTGCATTAAAGTGGCTTTGATAATTAAATTTCGGCAATTCATAATTTGTAGATTCTGTATAGCTTTCTAATTGTAATGCAAGCCAGTCTCCTTGTTTAATATCTTTAAGATGTTTCCATGCATATTCTCCTTTCTCATCTATTACTCTAAATCTATGTTCAGGCGTTGCAGTTACACTGTAATTATTTTTTGTTTTTATTGTAATAACTTCTGAAATTCCATTGTTATATGCTTCATCTGATAATTTTAAGCCTTCATCAGTCATAACTGTGATTGCATGTCCTCTCCAGTCATTAACACTGATTTCTTTAACTGGAACAATATCTCCAATTTTTACTAGTCCGTTTTCAGTTGAAACCCTTGTATCTAAAGCAACGCAGCCTCCCTGCTTCACAACATCTGTTGCTGTATCAAAAATTCTTATGAATGACATTGGTCCTGAGGCAACTCCTTTTGTTGTTTTTACTCCGTCGCCCTCTGGCCTTATTCTTGAAAATGCAAACCCCGTGCCACCCCCTCCTTGGTGGATAAGTACCTGGGCAGTAACTGCCTTCATAATTCCCTCCATTGAATCTGGCACAGGAAGGACATAACAATTATGGACTGCTATATTGTTAGCAACATAAGTATGTTCTTCCTCAACTTCAAAATTGTATACTTTGATAGGCTCAATTATAATTTTAATGTCTTTTATAGGCAAGAAAAACCTGCCATCAATCTGCTTTTGTTTCATACGGCGCATTGACACCTGGGTTATACCGTTGAATTCCCTATCCACAAATATTTCATCAAATATCTTTTCAGAATTATAAGAGTCTAAGACAGATGTATAAGAATTAGTAGTAGATAGTTTCTGTAAATTATCTTTCCTGAAACTAGCTAAAAATCCAAGCCTTGCCATAATGACCCAGATACCATAAACAATATTTGGGTTAGACATTGTAGCCCTTATATTTGTTGTATGCCTGTTTTTTATTGGAAATCCATCACCCCTAAGTATTCCGGCCAATAGTCCCTTCTGCTTTTCTACAGGCAGTTCCAATGCCCAAGAAGGAATAGTCTTTTTATTAAATCCTTCTCCCATTAATGATTTAAACAACTGAACCACTATCCTGGAAAAGAACCTTAAATTAGCCCAGCTGCCGTGGTTTGATTTTTTAATCTTTGAAGTTAAGCCAAATTTTCTTTTCATTAGGCTCATTACATCATTCATGTAATCTAATTCTTCAGAATTAAAAGTGAATCTTACAGAATCGTTTTGGTCTATATCCCCCTCGCTTAGATAGTAGCCGAAAAGTTTCATCAAATCATAATCAACTTCAACTTCTGCGTTAATTAACTTCATTTGTACACTATATTCAGGACGGGTTTTTGTCTTGTTTATTTTATAGATATAATCATTCTTAACGATGTACTTGTTTTTGTCTAAGAAATCAATTATTGACAATTTTTTAATATCTTTTGTTTCAGATGGATAAGAAACTGCAACATGGTCGTCTTTTTCTAATTGGGATGCGAATTTCCATTTTGGCTTATTTGTATCCTTATTCAGGCACAATATTGGGTGGTCATCACTTACTATTAAAGTGTCTTTAGGCATTTTCCAAACATTAATTATTCTATAATTTTCAACTAATCTCTCCATTTTTCTTACAACTTTTCTAAATTTTCCAGAAGCTGTTAATATCAAGTCCCCCTCATTAATTTCTTGGATCTGCTTAATGCCTGAATAAGTCATTATTGGCTGGTCTCCCCTGAAGCATGCATGCAGCATTTGTAAATCTCTCCCGGCATTCATCAAGCATGGAGAATTTGGAAGAAAGTCAAAACTAGAAAGCATACTGTAAAATTTTTCTTCTTTGTCCCTTAAGATTAATGCAGCAGAGGAATTTGTTGCTGCAACATTAAGCAGGCTTTCCTGAAATTTCATGAAGTTTTTCCAGCGCGCATCAGTTGTATGCTCTTGAAGTTTGCTCTGCAATAAAACAGCCAAAGATTTTGGATCAAAATCAGATCTTAGTATCTCATAGTATGTTCCCCAGAGTATTTTTTCAATATCTGTATCCTTGCTGTAAAGAAGGTCAGTGAGCGCAATATTTCTTGCAATTCTTCTAAGCCATAATTCTACAGAATCTCCCCTTAGGTATTTGTTCTTCATAACTTTAAGCTGGTTTTCTGTAACTTCAATTTTTTCTCCTTTTTTTGCTAATTCCTCTATAGAAGGCATTAAAGATTCTTATGCTGATACTGATATCTCTCTTTTTTCTCCATGCATTTTTTACACCTATTTTTTTAGTAATGACTGAATTTCTTTTTTGAAATCCTCAACATCTGCAAATTCCCGATATATTGAGGCAAATCTTATGTATGCAACCTTGTCAATTTTTTTTAAATGTCTGACCACCTCTTCTCCCAGAGTTTTGCTGTGAATTTCATTAGCGCCGAACTCCCTCAGCTTTGCCTCTACCTTGTTAACAGCAGCATCTATTTTTTCTATTGGTACAGGGCGTTTCTCGCAGGCCCTTAATATTCCTCTTCTCAGCTTCTCCCTGTCATAAAGCTCGCGTGAATTGTCTTTTTTTATAATATATATCTGAAGGACCTCAGCACGCTCATGCGTAGTAAATCTCTTCTCGCACTTTAAGCATTCTCTCCTTCTTCTTGTTGTGTCCTCTGCTTCCCTTGAGTCTACAACCTTTGTATCTGAATATCCGCAGTAAACACATTTCATGCCGCTTTGCCACCCTAAAGTAAACACAATATATTGTGTTTCTTTGTTAGTAAGGACACAAAATGTAGTATATTAACATTTTGGTTGTTTATAAGTTTTTATTTATTTTAATATATGTTTTTTTTAATTAGGACTAAAATAGATATAACTAATGAATATCTAAAATAAGTCTTTCAATTCTTAATCCAAGTTTTTCTGAAGCATCTAGTATTTTTCTGTCAATGCTTTCATCATCTGCATATAATATCCCTCTTATTCCTGAATTTGATAGCATCTTGAAACATGGCCAGCATGGTGCTGATGTTGAATATATTGTCGCTCCCTCAGTGCTAACTCCGTTTCTTGCAGCCTGGATTATTGCATTTGCCTCTGCATGTACCACCTGATTGCAAATTCCGTCGATGTGGTTTCCAGAATCGCAGTGGGAATAACCAGCAATGCTGCCAGTATATCCTGTTGATAAAATTCTTTTGTCTTTTACTATAACTGCTCCAGAATGTCCTAGAGAGCATGTTGACCTTCGGGATGTTTCAACAGCAATTCTCATAAAATATTCATCCCATGTAGGCCTTGTCATGTAAAATAAGATTTGATATTTCTTTATAAAAATTTATTAATCGCAACATATATTTTGGTTATTTGATAATATTTTTGCTATGTTTAAACAAGTCCTGGCAGATATGCCTTTAGATGTTTCATTATCCTGTAAACCCAGTCCTCTCTGTAGGGCATAACTGGTTCAGGCAGCACTATGTGCTTAATCCCATATTTTTCCATAAAATTATCTATTCTTTGGTCTATCTCCTTTTGAAATTCAATGTCCACAGATCTCATGCCGTCAAAACGCATTATATTGTAGTTTATGGGAACTTTAACTATTAATGTGTATGGGTGTTTTTCAATATGCCTTAAAATAATGTCAACATATTTTTTCTGATGGCCGAACTTTCTTTCCATATAAACATAATTATCAAAACTCCTGTCGCATATAATGACCTGCCAGGGCTGCTTTTCTGTCTCTATCTCCCTTTCAAACTGATATTCAAGAATCTTTGCCTGTGCTTCAAACGTTGTATCTTCATTTATCTTTACAAGACCGGGCTGCATTCTTAAAAGCTCTCTTGCTGTTTCCAGCAGTGTATAAGTAGAGATTCCTCTTGCAATGAACGCAGAAGCAAGCGCATTTGCAAGCCCTGTCTTACCCACTCCATGTGCGCCAATAAGGGCTATCTTAACTTGTTTTTCATTCATTGACTGTCTGGCAAATTTTAAAATTTATAAAAATACTCAAGCCTCAAAATATAGAATCAAAATACTATGCTGCAGCAGAATAACCAAGCCCATGGCCCATGGAGATTCTCTCGAGATCCATTGCCACTCTAAGCTGCACATCATCTATTCTGGTCTGGGTATAACAATCTAGCTTCTCAGGCCCCTGTATTAGTCTTTCAGTTATTTCAAGATTAGGTGTATAATAGCTGAATTTGCTTTTTTCTCCATCAACAAATTCTTTTAGTTTGTCATTAGGCCACTCTATGAAAAAATTTGCGCTTGGTATCCCCTCCCTGCTTGTAAATAATCTGCAGTTTCTGCCTGCGATTTCTCCAGCACTCACTAATATTAATGAACGCACATATTCAACAGTATCAATGTCAGATGGTCTTTTGGGTTGGTCTATAACATCCTGGTTAAGATTTCCTAAAGGATTTACTCTTAATCTACCATAAGCAGGATATAGCATGGCCTGCAGAACAGGATTTGCTAACTTTAGACTCTTATTGCCGCCAAAAACAAATCTTAAACCATAATTATCAACAACAACAGTATTGGGATCTCTTTTGTAAAGTTCTCTTTGTGCTGGGATTCCTCTGTTAGAAAGCCATCCCTCTTTAATAATAGACCTGCCTTCAATGTTCCTCCTGTGGATATCAAGAATGACGTCTACAAAACTAAAACTGCCGCCCAAAATACCAAGAATTTCATCAATAGTTTTAATATCGGCAGACTCTGGATTTCTATGTGTTTCAGTAATGGTATCCATCATTTTAATCATTATTTGGTAATAACAAAGATATATAAATATTTGCTTTAGTTTGCGCCTTTTCTGCCAAATAAACGGCTGAAAAAGCTGCCCCTTTTAACAGGCTTAAATTCTCCTGTCTTCTCAAGAACCTCGCTTACCCAGCTAGCATTGGCCCCTATCTCTTTCTTTATTTTATCAATGGCAGCCAGAATTTTATATATTAAGACACGCATATCGTTTAATATTATAATCTCCTGCTGGAGGTTGTATAATCTTGACATTCCCCTCTCATCGTTTCTAAGGGTCATTCTCTCACCCTGGATTATTCTTGTTTCATATCTGAAAGGCCTTTCCAGTTCCAAAAGCAACGCCTGTATAGTACCAAGAAAACTGTCTATTTCTGTTTGAAAAAATTTTTTTCTTTCAGCCATTATAATTTCTCCTGCATTGTGAGAAAATCTTTCTCTTTCCTCAGGTAAAGTGGGAGGCAGAGCTTTGGGTTTATTTCCGCTCTTCTTAACTGTCCTATTAATTTTGACAGCATATGTATCAATCATGCCAACTACAGAATGCAGGGATTTTTTCAGACCTTCTAAGTCGCTTAGAATTTTATCTGCATTTGTATTTAAAATAACAATCTGTTGCGAAACTCCAGATCTTAAAACATTGTCAATATATTCTTCATTAATGCCATGCAAAAATTGACTAGTCATTTCAGCAGCCATATTCAGCAAAGATTATATTCCTATAAAAAGCTTCTTGTGTTCAATTGGATATAGCCTAATTGCCGTCTAATAACCAATTTGCAGAATCCTGTTTTAAAACATTATAATGAGTAATAATAATTGTTTTTAGCCCTCTGTTCCTTATCCAGCTGAGATCCAGGTTTATTAATTCTTGGCCTTCCAGTAGACTTGTCTCTCCTGTATGTTATTTCCAGTTTTTTTAGGAATCTGTTCATTCCATCTCTCTTGCTAAGCGGTCCTGTAACATTGCCCTTTCTTCCAGAAATGCCGTCAAAAACAAGAAGTCTGTCAGACAGGTAATCAATAAACTGGATGTCATGATCGACAATTATTGCCGAAATATTGTTTTTTATTACATAATCTTTTATGATTTCAGCAATGTTCAGCCTGTCTTCCACATCAATAAAGGCAGAAGGCTCGTCCATAGCAACAAGCTCTGTTCCAGGTTTAAAGAGACATGCAGTAACATAAACTTTCTGCAGTTCGCCGCCTGATAGCTCGCTCATCCTGTTTTTTAATATTGCCTGAATGTTTAGCTTTTCTAAAATGTGCGTCTTAAACCATCCTGAAGAAAATTCCTCGCCGCATGCTTTTCTAAGGTATTCCTCAACGCTGCATTCAATATTGGAATCCAGGTACTGCGGTTTATAGGAAATTTTTAGGCTGTCAATTTTTCCTATGTCAGGTTTTTCTACGCCTGCAAGGATTTTTAAGAATGTAGATTTGCCTAGTCCATTTGCGCCCATTATACACAGGACTTCTCCCTTATGTATGTCTCCTGCATTTGTTTTAAGGTGAAAATTTTTATAATTTTTCTCAAGTTCTGGAAATTTAACTGCAATTTCTCCTGATGTTATTCTCGCATCGCCGGTCTCTTTGAATATTATGCTGTAATTCCTGAATTTAATATTTTCATCAGGGAGCATGCCGTCCATATAATCATTGATCCCCCTTCTAACGCTCTTTGAGTTTGAGAATATTCCATAGCATGCCGGCTCCCCGTAGACAATCTGGATCTCATCTGAAATATAGTCAAGGGTTGCAAGATCGTGCTCAACAACAATAACAGAAGCCCTCTCTGCCAGTGCTCTTATGACTTTTGCAGCCTTTATTCTGTGTACTATATCAAGAAAAGAAGATGGTTCATCAAAGTAATAAACATCTGCATTTCTCGCCGCAGTTGCTATAATGGCAACCTTCTGCAGTTCCCCTCCAGATAGCTCACCTATCTTTCTGTCAAGTACAGAATGTAAATCAAATTCATTTAGCAGAGCATCAACAATATTTCTTTCATCTGTCTTGTCAAGAAGCTCCTTTACTTTATATTCTTTGTAAAGTTCTGCTATTAATTCAACCCGTTGTGGTTTATATGCTATCTTTGTCTCTTTTTTTAGCATTCTTTTAAAGTAGCTTCCTATCCACACATTTGAATATTTTTTTACTATCTCATCCTTCTCAGGAGGATTTCTGCAGTTTCCTAAGTTTGGATTTATGCTATTTGACAGAATTTGTAGCGCAGTTGATTTTCCTATGCCGTTTCTGCCGATTATTCCGACTATTGTATTTGGTTTTACAATAGGCAGGGAGTAAAGCTCAAATGCATTTGCCCCGTATTTGTGTATTGGATCCTCCTTTAGCCTTTCAGGAAGATTAATAATATGTATGGCATTGAAAGGGCATTTTTTTGCGCATATTTTATGAACCTCCATGACAACAGAGTCTGCAATCTCAGACTTTCCAGATGGACCGAGATGAAATCCTTCACCGCCTGACTTATTTACTGGATCATATTTCATGCATTCATGCTGGCACTTGTCAGGATTGCATTTGTCCTTCTCTACTATGGCTATTATCTTTCTCATCTTAAGAATTTAAATTTACATAATATTTTTAAGTCTTTGTAATTAGTGGACTGTAAAGTTAGCGATACTTGATTGGAATAGGTATTTTTTAAAACTCACTTCAAATTCATGTGGAACTTAGCAAAACCATGAAAATAAACGAAAACTTTAAATAATACCAAGACAATACTAAGACAATGGTTACAAAAACTATAAAAAGTGAAACTCTTAGCTTCACCGTGCCCGAA
>CAYXPX010000039.1:0-919 GCA_964467335.1 Candidatus Woesearchaeota archaeon
CAGGCACTTCAACGTTGTCTGTTGACGGGCACATATGTATTTTTTTCTGTCCGCCGATAATACCAACGGCTTCTATCCTGCATTTTGAAGAGCCATGCTTGCCTGTTTTTGATGTCTGAATGTCCCTTACTGTACACGCAATGCCGTCAAGAATGATATAACTTCCAGACCGCAGACTGCTGGCCTGCATAAGCTTTATTTCTGCCATTAAGACTGCAAGAAAAGAATGATTTATAAAGTTTTTCTATGCATAAAAATCAATGACAAAAACAAAAGAGAAAGATTTTGTTGAGATTGAATATACAGGAAGAATAAAAGAAACAAACCAAATATTTGACCTTACTTCTGAGGAACTTGCAAAAAAAGAGAATATCTACAATCCAAAAGCAGACTACGGCCCTAAAGTCATATGCCTTGGAGAGGGGCAGATATTAAAATCTCTTGACAGATTTTTGACAGGAAAAGATGCGGGAGTTAATCTAAAAATTGAACTAAAACCTGAGGAGGCATTCGGAAACAAAAATCTTAACTTGATAAAAATATTCTCTGTCAATGATTTCAGGAAACAAAACATAAATCCCTTTCCCGGCCTGCAGATAAATGCCTCAGGAATGTTCGGCACAGTAAGAAGCGTGTCTGGCGGCAGGGCAACAATAGATTTTAACCATCCGCTTGCAGGAAAAAATCTTGTTTATGAAGTAAAAATAAATAGGATTGTCAGCAATGATGCTGAGAAGGCAGATTCCCTGGCAAAAAATTTATTTGACCTCCACAAAAAAGATTATGCACTTGAGATAAAGGAAAACAAGACTTTTATAAAATTTAACGCCAAGGTACCTGAAGAGGCAAAAAAATTATTTCTTAAAAAAGCAAAGGAGCTTATTCCTTCCCTTGAATTTTCAATATAATCTAAAACCCA
>CAYXPX010000039.1:929-9182 GCA_964467335.1 Candidatus Woesearchaeota archaeon
AAAATATGTAAATTTTCACAGATATTATTAAATATGAGTTTAAGACTTTAGTTAACCATGGACAGCCTATTAAGACAGGTTACAGAACGAAACAATGCCACTGCTTTTGGCCTTAAGAAAGAACCTAGAAAAGTAAGCAGTATAGACGAGGAACTTGAACAATTAATTACAGTACACAAGGCGAAAATAAAAGTCTTTGGATGCGGAGGCGGAGGAAATAATACAATTAACAGAATGTCTGAGGTCGGCATCACTGGCGCAGAAACTGTCGCAATAAATACAGATGCACAGGACCTTCTTTATACAAATTCAGCAAGAAAAATTCTTATTGGAAAGGATCTAACAGGCGGTCTTGGCGCAGGTTCAATACCAAAAGTAGGGGAGGATGCTGCACGCGAGAGTGAAAAAGACATCAAGGAGGCACTGCATGGGGCAGACATGATTTTTATTACTGCAGGCCTCGGCGGTGGCACTGGCTCTGGATCAGCACCCATTGTTGCTGAGATTGCAAAAAAACTTGGCATGCTGACTGTTGCAATTGTTACTCTCCCATTTGCTATGGAAGGACAGAGGAGATATGCAAATGCTGTTTCAGCACTTGAAAAACTTGAGAAAACTGTTGACACACTAATCGTTATACCAAATGATAAACTGCTTGAGCTGTGTCCTGGCCTTCCATTATACACTGCATTTAAGGTTGCAGACGAGATACTAACAAATGCTGTCAAAAGCATCGCTGAACTTGTTACAAAAACCGGCCTTGTCAACCTTGATTTTGCTGACATAAAAACAGTAATGGGCAAGGGAGGGATTGCAATGATTGGCGTCGGCGAGGCAGACACTGAAAACAGGGCAATAGATTCTGTGGAAAAAGCACTTCAAAATCCTCTTCTTGATGTTGATATTACTGGTGCAAACGGCGCTTTAATTAATATTTCCGGGGGATCAAATATGAGCCTGGATGAGGCAAGAAAAATAGTTGAAACAATAACTGAAAGGCTGGATCCTGATGCAAGAGTGATATGGGGTGCGCAGATTTCAGAAGATCTTGACAATACAATAAGAACCCTGCTTATAGTTACTGGCGTAAGCAGCCCGCAGATATTTGGGTCGTCACATGTCAAGAAAGTAGGCGAGAGAAAGAAGAAAGAAATAGAAGAGGAATTAGGCATAGACTTTTTTGATTAATTTTAATTCAGTAATTTACTTAAGATCAATAAATTATTCATTGTAAATATATAAAAATTATCCATTAATAAACATAAGATGCAGCTTGAACCAGTGATGCCAGTGATGCATTATATACTGCTAAAACTGCTGTGCGATATGCTATACGATCCAAAGATGCTTTTATTCGTTTTTCACCTAAATTGCCCCTGTTTTGATTAATCTGTGCTGTAGTTCTTACTGCATAAATACCGAATCCAATTATCGGCACCATGTCCATTATTTTTAAACTACATTCATCAAATATTCTTTTAGCAAGATCATCCAGATGTGTCCCACTTGTTCTTTCCATTAATCTAAAATCTACAACAAAATTTATATACCTTTCCATAACCCTAAAGGCATGGAAGAAACAGCAAAGCCTTCTATCAAGCAGAAATTCAAAACATTTCTGGTAGAGTGCAGAAGGGTATGGCAGGTCACAAAAAAACCCAAAAGGGAAGAATTAAAAATTATATTAAAAGTAACAGGCCTTGGCATACTTGTTATAGGTCTTGTTGGTTTTTTGATCAACATGATATGGCAATTATTTATACAATGAACTTAAAAAATTATCAAAAAAATATCTGGAGATTTTTTTACTGTGGAGAATAAAATATTTGCGGTAAGGACAACAGCTAACAGGGAAGAACAGGTAGTTGATTTTATGGATTCTAATGTAAAAAAGAAAAAGCTTGATGTATACGGCATAGTTCATGCACATGGAATGAGGGGTTATGTGTTTGTGGAAGCCAAAAATTCCGAGAGTGCAGCTGAGGCCTGCTTTGGAATTCCATATTCGAGAGGAATTCTTCCAAAAGAGGTGCAGTATTCAGAGATAGAACCTATGCTTGAACAGATAAAGGCATCTGTAAATATTCATGAAAGAGATATTGTAGAGATTATACAGGGACCTTTCAAGAAGGAAAATGCAAGGGTAAAGAGAATTGACGAGCAGAAGGAAGAAATTGTTGTTGAACTGCTTGAGGCAGCCATACCCATACCTATAACTGTAAAAATGGACTGGGTAAAAGTTATAAGAAGGGAATCTGAAGAAAATTCTGAGGATAAGAAGGAAGAATAATCTCATAAAACTTTTATTCTTTTTAAATATTCGTATGTGTGTAAAACTTCTTTTGCCTTAGGATGTTTATCCAAATCAATACCAATTTGTAGTGATTTATTTTTTGCTTTTTCTATTGATTTTTTTAATTCTTCTTTTTCTTCTGGAAGTGATATATCTAATTGAAATTCTGCGTCTTTTAAGCTTTCTATAACCTCTCCTAATCTATGCCAGATATAATCCATTTTTTCTAATCGTTTTTCAGGAGGTAGAGAATCTATATCATCAATATTCCCTATGTGTATATCCACATTTGTATAAAACCAACTTAATGAGAGGATACCTTCCATCAAATCTAGAGGAACTGCTACTCGTTTCCATCTTAAATCTGTGTCATCACGTAACTTACTGACAAGTCTAGCAAATTCTCTTATTTTACTTTTGTCTATTACCCCCATTTCTAAATCTTTTTGTATTTGAGCACCAAGGGCAGGAACTCTATCTGTATAAGTCACAATACGACCGGGAGGAATAGTGTTTAAAACAGGCGAGGCTGCGGCTTCTTTAGCAAAAGAAGATAAAGCTCCAATTAAAGCAATAACAGTAGCGTACCTCTTTGCTCTTCTTCTAAAAAAATCAAAGATTCCCATACTAATTTTCGGTTATTTAGGATTTATAATACTTTTGTACGAATTACATTGTTAACTCACGAAAGCCTTATAAATTATATCTTAATCCAACGATCATGGGAAAGAAAGCAACTGTTGAAGTTATGGTAGACGGCGGGAAAGCTACAGCCGGGCCAGCGCTTGGCGGAACTCTCGGACCATTAAAAGTAAATATCGGCCAGGTTATATCCCAGCTGAATGAAAAGACAAAGGATTTTGCCGGCATGAAAGTTCCTGCAAAAGTCATAGTTGATACTGAAAGCAAAGAGTTTACAATTACAATCGGCACACCTCCGTCTTCAGATCTTATAAAAAAGGAAGTTAATTTAGAAAAAGGCTCCGGGGAACCTGACAAGGTAAAAGTTGCGGTAATATCGATGGAACAGGTTATCAAGGTTGCAAAAATGAAATCATCTTCCCTTATAGTAAACAACTTTAAATCTGCAGCAAAAGTTGTAGTCGGCACATGCAATTCCCTGGGAATACTTGTTGAAGGGAAGGATCCAAAAGCAGTAATGAAGGAAATAGATGAGGGAAAATATGATAATATCATAAATGCAGGAAAAACAGAGCCTGATGCTGAAAAGAAAAAGAAATTTCAAACAATGACTGTTGAACTCCAGACCAAGGCCAAAGAACTGCAAAAACAGAGAGCTGAAGCCAAGGCAGCTGCTGAAGCTGAGGCGGCAGCAAAGGTTGCAGCAACACCTGCAGCAGGAGCAATACCTGCACCAGGAACTCCTGCACCAACTGCAGCACCACCAAAGAAAGAACCTGCAAAAGCAGAGAAGAAATAATTTTTTATACTAGTTTAATTTAATCCAGACAGTGAGGCTAAACATGACAAAAAGAGCGACAATGTTGTTTGCAATACTCCTTGTGTTGTCCTTATTACTTTTTGCATGCCAGCCAAAAGATATTTCAGAGGAAGCATTTCAGCCTGAAATAGAATTAAGAGAAGACACAGCAAACGCAGAACCAACAATCCATATTACAAGAATTCCAGGCACTGTTAATGGAAATGAAATGATTAACATATTCTGGGAAATAAGAAGTGAGTTGCCACTTACTGCAATCCATACTGCTGTTCATTATGATACAGAAAGCCATCCTGGAACTCTTACTTCTGAAGACGGACCTGAGAATTCTGGATATCCCCGCCTGACAGAAGAATATGCATCAGGAGAATTTTTTGTACCAGAAGAATTTACTGCTGGTTTTATAGTGCCAGACGGAGCAGGCAGAGTTTATCTCAGAGCACATACAATTATAGAAGACAGGAATTACTGGACTGAAGAACGAATCATTGAAATAGTGAAAATTGGATGCGAGTTCAACAATCCTGACTGCAACAGCAATGAAGATTGCATTGACAATAAATGCGTACTCAAACCAGGGTGTGCTTACAACAACCCTGCATGTGGTTCTGGTTTTAGATGCAGAAACAATGAATGCATCAGGAGAAGCAGCGGAGGCGGAGGTGGGGGAGGGTATTAATTTGTTTTTGGACAGGAAATGCAGAGAAGAGATAATTTTTTTATTTTTTGAACTATTTTTCAAAAATTTGCCAGTAAAACTTATAAACTTTAAAAACTATTAAATTAGATGGTTAAATCAATAAAAATTAGAAAAAAAGCAAAACCTGGAGAAATTGACTGGATATATGAATTGCTTGGGTGGGGGAAATGGAAACCGAAGAAAGAGGAATAACTTTTGCGCTCGGAATAAAACTTTTTCTTGATGAAAACAAAATTTATGCCAGAACCGCAGTGCATAATGTTAAAATGCCTACTGAGATAATATTAGCCCAGCTTAGAAGTTTAGTTAAAATGTTTGAAGAGGATTATTACTCAGAGTTCAAGAATAGTATTACATATATCAAACCACAGTAAAACCTTCTTTTTCTAATCATGAACGTAACTATTACTCATGTCTATAAACATATGCTGGTTTTTTTCTTAAATAATTTCAGCAAAAGAATTTCCTGACATTAAAAAGCCTAAAACATAAAGTTTTATAAATTGTATTACAATACATTAATTGAATGGGGCTGTGTTCTAACTTGGACCAACCAAAAATTGGGAGTAATTATGAATCCTGCCTTGGGAGCAGGCAATCCCGGTTCGAATCCGGGCAGCCCCACTTTTTTATGATCTAAAAGCAAAAACTTTATATTGTTTGATTGCCAATTAATACTATGTTTTGCGGTACAATAGAGTTAAGGAAAAGACAGATGGAATATGTAATAGCAGCTGGGAGATCAGTTCTTTCATCTCGTTTATATAGAGATATTGGCAGATATCAAAGAAGTTCTGACCATGGGAGTTGTGATCATCAGATATTATATAGCGATGGAATTGACTTATTAATAGACAGCATGGAGGCAATAGGAAAAAGTAAAACAAAAAGAGCAGTAGATTGCTGCCAAATTATAAAAGATGGAGATACTTTAAGCAGAGAAAATCTTGATTTTTTAAGAGATATGTTTGAGAATCTAACACACCATTATCTCGCAAAAACAGATTTATTAATGTTTTCTATGTAATTCAGCAAAAATTCTTGAAATTTTAAAGTCAATAAATTTATAAATACTTCTGAAATCTCCAATCTCAGGTTCTTATAAAATGGCAAGGACAAAGAAAGTTGGTTCAGCAGGACGTTTCGGCACAAGATACGGTCTTACAATAAGGCAGAGAATACTTGCTGTAGAAAAAAAACAAAAACAAAAGTACGGATGCCCGTCATGCACAAAACAAAACGTGAAGAGAGTTGCAAAAGGAATATGGTCATGCAAAACATGCAAACATACATTTGCAGGCGGAGCATATTATCTTGGGGGGGAATAAATGGTTGCATACAATTGCCTTGAATGCCAGAAGGAAGTCAAGCATGAATTGGTAAAGAAGAGAGTAAGGTGCCCTTTTTGCGGTTCAAAGATATTATACAAGCCAAGAACAACAAGCTCTATTGTGGAAGCAGTTTAAAATGACAGAAAAGGACACACAAACAAAAATTGAACAATTGCAGCTGCTTGAGCAGAACATACAGAATTTTTCCATGCAAAAACAGCAGTTTCAGTCCCAGGCAATAGAAATAGACAATGCACTGGCTGAAATTAAAAAAGGGCCAGAAAAAGTTTATAAGATTATAAGCAATGTAATGATTTTGTCTGAAAAAGATTCTATTAAAAAAGAGCTTGAAAACAAAAAAGAGGTCATAAATCTTAGAATAAAGGCTGTAGACAAGCAGACAGACCAGCTTAAGGAAAAAGCCTCAAAATTACAGCAGGAAGTACTTGAAAAATTAAAGGAAAAGTGAAAATGGTATGCCAAGAAAGCAAGGTTAAGGACATTGTAGAAGGACTTATTGCAATAGACCAAGACAGCAATCTGCCGAAAAGTGTAAGAATAAAGATAAAGAAAGCCATAGACATACTGGAAAGCGACCAGCATTTAGATTTCAGCATCAAAATAGACAGATCACTGCAGGAACTAGGGGATGTAGCAGAGGATCCGCAGCTTCCCCAGCATGCCAGGATGCAGATATGGAGTGTTGTAAGTCTACTGGAAAGCGAGTAGTGCGATCATTATTTTCTAAACTGTAATTTTTTTCAAATAGTAGAGATAACAGAAATATTTATATAGATGTTTAGAGTATATTTAACAAAATGGCAAGTGTTTTTGAGAAACTATTTCAAAATAAAACTGAAACAGACGAATTTACAGATGACTATGTTGAAATAAGTTCCAGGCCGGTTGACACATCAGGCAAAGCAAAAGTTATGGTGAGGCCTTTTGTAATTGAGGATTTTGCTGACATAAAACCTGCACTTGATGCCTTAAGAGAGGGATATACAATCTGCCTGCTTAATATAAAACCCCTAAAGGAAAAAGATCTTGTTGACCTTAAAAGAGCAATAGGAAAACTAAAGAAAACAGTTGAAGCCATTGACGGCGACATAGCAGGCGTAGGCGAGGATACAATAATAGCTTCTCCGGCTTTTGCAAGAATTTACAGGGGAATTGAGGAAGGACCAGCACAGTAATATTTTTCTAGAAATTTTTTAGTATCACTTAATAAACCTTTCTAAAATTTTTGTTTCTGGGAAAGTTTATAAATCTTTTTTCATCTTTATTTTCATGGGTAAAGCAAAAGAAGACAGTGCTTTGATGGAAACTATTGAGGGTGAAAACTGCCCCTTATGCCACAAAAAAACATTAAATTTATACGAGGGCGAGCAGGAAATTTCCAACCTAGGAAAGCTGTTTATTTTTGGGATGCAATGCACTGACAATGAGTGCGACTTTAAGCAGCATGATGTTGAGCTTGAAAATCCCAAAAATCCCTGCAGGATAGAATTTACTGTTTCTGACAAAAAAGACCTTAATGTGCGGGTTATAAAATCTTCGCAGGCTGCAATAAAAATTCCGCAGCTGAAAATTTCTGTTGAACCTGGAGTTGCCAGCGAGGGATACATAAGCAATGTTGAGGGAGTGCTGCAGAGGTTTAAAAAAATTTTAGAAGGCGAGAGGGACACAGCAGATGACGATGCAGCCAGAAAAAAAGCAAAAAATCTTTTAAAGAGATTATGGAAAGCTGAATGCGGAGATGAGGAATTAAAGATTGTGATAGAAGATATTTCAGGCAATTCTGCCGTAATATCTGAAAAGGCAGTTGTCAACTTCTTGAAGGGAAAGAAAAATAATTCTAAATAAACCCCTTTTCAAACAAGTCTTCCCATTTAATCTCGTTTAAAACAACCAATGCCTCCCTAAATGTGATCAAAGTTTTATCATGCCTATCAAAGTCTTCAACAGCAATCCTCGGGCATGCAAGCTCAACAAAAACTTTTATGTCAGGAAAGTTAGTTAACTTGTCATTTGTTATTTCATTCATGGTAAGCAGAACAACCTCTTTTCCTACTTTGGCAAATTTTTCTTTTATTATTTTGAAGCTTCCAAACTTCTGTCCTGGTTTTGTTCCTATGATTATGCCTATCTTATCTTCCTCTTTTGCTTTCTCAATTGCAGCAAATCTCTGCTTTACTATTTTATTTTTCAGTTTTTCCATTTCCACAATTTCATTGTTGTAAACATCCAAAAGATAAACTGGATTTTTTACAGAGAGGGCAGCGCCAAGAGAATGAAATCTGTTTCCTATAACAAGAAAGGCATCAACCTCACCGGCAATTGTTTTCAGTGAATTATATTCGCATCCAATAACATGGCCATCATAATAGGAATATCCTTTTTTCTTTGGAATAATAACCTTTTTCCCCTTGTTTTCCAGGAAATTTTTTGTTTCTTCCAGCTGGTG
>CAYXPX010000040.1:0-8992 GCA_964467335.1 Candidatus Woesearchaeota archaeon
CATGAATCTAACGTCAATCAAAACTGTGTTTAAAAAATTAACAAGCCCTAATGGAAGGATAAATTGCACTATTTTGTCAAGTATAGAGTTACATCCCTGCGTAACGCATGCGACCATTATTTTATATAAGAATAACTAATTATAAGATTTGTGTTTACCTAAATTTTGCAAATTCTTTTATTTTTTCGATAAGGCTTTTCTTTTCGTCTGTTTTCCTGAGCTGTTCAAACAATTTTTTCTGCTCTTTTGTCAATTTTTTCGGTGTAACTATATTTACTGTTACATAAATATCCCCCCTTCCATAGCCGTCAAGATGCGGCACGCCCTTGCCCTTTAATCTAAATCTTGTGCCGCCCTGCGTTCCTGGCGGTATTTTAATGCTTACCTCTTTTTCGAGCGTCGGTATATCAATCTCATCACCAAGCGCTGCCTGGCTGAAACTTACAGGAACATCAAGATACAGATCATTGTCTTCTCTTTCAAATATTTCGCTCGGTCCTACATGGATCTGCACATATAAATCGCCTGAGGGACTATTTTTTATCCCTGCTTCTCCTGCTCCATTTATTCTTAATCTTGAATTTTCATTTACACCTGCAGGTATTTTGACATTTATTGATTTTTTTTTGCTGGCCCTTCCTGTTCCATTGCATTCCTGACACCTGTTTTTTATTGCCTTTCCTTCTCCGCTGCATTCACTGCATGTTGTTACCTGCGTGAAAACTCCGAACGGCGTTCTTTTTGTAACTCTTGAACTGCCTGTTCCTTCACACTTGTCACACACCTCAAACTTATTGTCCCTGCTTCCGCTTCCATTACATTTATTACATTTAACAAGAGTGCCAACTTCTATTTCTTTTGCGCATCCGAAAACTGCATCTTCGAAGCTTATTTCCATTTCATACAGAAGATCCCTTCCCCTTCCGCTGCTTCTGCCTCTTCTGCCGCCTCCAAAGAACATGTTAAACACATCGCCGCCGAAAATATCGCCGAATATGTCTTCAAAATCAAACCCTCTAAAAATATCTTCCTGACTGTACTTCTGATGAAATCCTGCAGAACCAAACTGGTCATACTGCGATCTTTTTGTGTCGTCGCCCAAGACAGCATAGGCTTCTGAGATTTTTTTAAATTTTTCAGCAGATTCAGGATTATCAGGATTTTTATCTGGATGATACTGCATTGCAAGCTTTCTGTAAACTTTCTTGATTTCCTCTTTGGAAGAGTTTTTATCAACACCCAAAATTTTGTAGTAGTCGTCTGCCATTTTAAACCACAGCAATTCCAAATCTTAATTTATTTCTGCCTCTGCTCCTTTTATTTATATCACTAACTCTCGCCTGTATTCTGCCTACCAAGTCAGACAATGATGTATTTTCCGGCATTGCAGCAGATTCGTCTGCTGTGAGCTGCACTTTTCTTCTTAAATCTTCTGACCTTACTTCAGCCTCTTTTTGTCTCCCGCTTTCATATAAACATAAAATTCTCCCGTGCTCCCTGCTCAAATAGAATAAAAAATCTGTAACATCAGCGTTTGTTTTCTGCGCATATAATTTTTCCAGGCATGGCCTCAGATAAAAATCCATAATTTCCCCTATTTTTCATCCTCATCAACTACTTCTGCATCCACAACTTTATCTTTTTTCTTTTTTTTACCCTCAACTTCCCCTTCTTTTGCTTCCTTTTCCTGCTTCATAGCTTCCTGGTACATCTTTGTTGAAAGCTCGTGTATTGCCTTGTTTATTTCTTCTATCTTTTTCTTCAATTTTTCAACTTCATTGTTTTTAATCAAATCCTTCAATTCATTCTTTTCTCTTTCAATTTCTGCAATTTTTTCCTTGTCAAGCTTGTCACCACAGTCTTTCACAGTTTTTTCTATTGTATATACAAGAGCTTCTGCCTGGTTTTTTACATCAACTTCTTCTTTTATTTTCTTGTCCTGCTCAGCAAACTGCTCTGCTTCCTTTTTCATTTTTTCAATTTCTTCCTTCTCAAGCTTCTGCGCACCTGTTATCCTTATGCTCTGCTGCTTTCCTGTAGCAATATCCTTTGCACCTACATGCAGTATGCCGTTTGCATCTATATCAAATGTGACTTCAATCTGCGGTATTCCTCTTGGAGCAGGAGGTATTCCCACAAGGTCAAATCTTCCAATGCTTTTATTGTCTGAAGCCATCTCCCTTTCTCCCTGAAGAACATGTATTGTAACAGCTGTCTGATTGTCTTCTGCAGTGCTGAATACCTGGCTTCTTTTTGTAGGCACTGTTGTATTTCTCTGTATTAGTGGGGTTCTTACTCCCCCTAAGGTTTCTATGCCTAATGTCAGAGGCGTTACATCCAACAACAAAATGTCCTTTACTTCGCCTGCAAGGACTCCTGCCTGAACTGCGGCGCCCATTGCAACACATTCCATCGGATCAATGCCTCTTTCAGCTTTTTTATTCAGAATATTTTCAACAAAATTTTTTATAATGGGCATTCTTGTAGGGCCACCTACCAATATTATTTTATTTATTTCATCAGGCTTTAAACCTGCATCCTTCATTGCCTGCGTGACCGGCTTTTTGCATCTCTGCACAATAGATTCAACAAGCTCCTCTAATTTTGCCCTTGTTAATTTCATCTGCAGGTTGCTTGTCTTGTGTATGAATGGAAGGTTGATTTCAGTTTCCATCATTGTACTTAATTCTATTTTTGCCCTTTCAGCAGCTTCCCTAATTCTCTGCACCGCTGTCTTATCTTCATTAAGGTCAATGCCTGTCTGCTTTTCAAATTCCTTAATTATAAAATTCATCAGAAGAACATCCATATCTGTTCCACCGAGCTGAGTGTCTCCGCTTGTTGATTTTACCTCAAAAATGCCGCCGCCAAATTCCATGATTGTAACATCTAATGTGCCGCCTCCAAGATCAAAAACTAAAATCTTAAATTCGTCTTTTTGCTTGTCAAGGCCGTAAGCCAGTGAAGCAGATGTAGGCTCGTTTACAATTCTCACAACTTCCAGGCCAGCTATCTCTCCTGCATCTTTTGTTGCCTGCCTCTGATCATCATCAAAGTAGGCCGGAACTGTAATTACTGCCTTTTCTACTTTTTCTCCAAGAAATTCTTCAGCATCCTTTTTTATTTTTTGCAGAATGAACGCAGAAATCTGCTGCGGAGTATATTCTTTTCCATAAATCTTATATTTAAAATTTGAACCCATCTTTCTTTTTGCGCCTATTACTGTGCCTTCAGGATTAGAAATCGCCTGCCTTCTTGCAGGTTCTCCAACAAGCATCTGGCCGTCTTTTGTGAATGCAACTATGCTCGGGAATGCTTTTCCATAAAGGCTTGTTCCCTCAGCACTTGGTATCACGACCGGCCTTCCTGCCTGCAAAACTGATGCTGCGGAATTCGATGTTCCTAAATCTATGCCTATAATTTTTGTCATCTTAAATTTCCTCCTAATAATTTTTTAGCTTTCATTTAAACAAACCTCAACTTTTTTCTTTTTGCAACACATTTGTGTTTTATGTAATCGTTGTCAAAATAAAAAAATCTCTTACAAAGCGGACACTGGTATGTTGTTGTTAATTCAGCTGATTCAACTATCATTGCTGCCATTTTAATCATACATCCTGTTTGCGTACATTGAACTTCTGCCTGTTGACGGCGTGTAAGTTCTTGTATCTCTTGTGTAGGCCTGCACTCTCTGAAGCGGCTCAGTATTTATTCTATATTCTGCTGCATGTCCTTTGCTTTCAAGCTGGCACATTTTCACTTACCTCGCATTTGCTTATCTGAACTTTTGCTGTCCTCAAAACCTTATCTTTAATCATGTATCCTTTTTGAAGCTCCTTTGTAACAACATCTTCCTTATCTAAATTAATTATATCAATAACCTCATGCCTAAAAGGATCTAATTTTTGCCCTAATGTTTCAATTGGTTTTACTCCCTCATTTTCAAGCACTTTAATCATTCTTTTGTATATTAATTCTATTCCCTGAATTAATTTTTGATCAGCTTTTTCCTTAAACACTTCCAATGCCTTTTCAAAATCATCAACTATTGGAAGCAGATCGTTTAGGAGCTTATGGTTTGCATAACCAGCAAATTCAGCTTTTTCTTTTTCAGCTCTTTTGATATAATTTTCAAAATCAGCCTGTAATCTTTTTAAGGTTTCTGTATATTCTTCTATTAATTTTTGTGGTTTTTTAGGTTTTTTTTCCATTTTTCTGTTGAACTTAAGTCAACCTATGCTAGGTAATACCAACAAGTATATAAACTTTGTGATATTAAAGGCTTTGTGTAAAAACTAACTCATTATTACACAGAATGGGCTATTCTTACACAGGCTTCAAAATCGACTGAAATGCCCCTTTCAAAGGCTTCCTGGATCAGATTAACAATATTTTGGCATAAGAACTTGATTTTGATCTCATTTACATTAGCCTCGAACTTTTTAGTAAATAAGCTATCACCAAAGTTCTGCTTAACCATGAAGAAGCCAGTTTCTACATTACTTCTCTGATGATATTTAACCATATAGTCAGAATTAGGATCATTAAACTTCTGAAACATAGTCTTCCATAACATACATCCTCTTGAGTTGGGAAGAGAATTAGATTTGAAAGGAATATAAACATCCAGGCCTAAATTAGCTAAGTACTTTATTATTCTACGGGAAAGGTATGCTTTGTCAGCCACAAACTGTTTCATATTGAAATATCTTATTTTGATGCCTAAGACTTCTTCTAACATTGAAGCATCCCCTACATTTTTTTCAGTTACCTTGACAGAAAGAAAAGTATTTGTTTTACAGCCTATAGCTACATGTGCTTTTCTCCAGACTCTTTCCTTACCTTCAAACTTTCCCCATTTATAATCAAACCATCTTTCAAACTTGCTTATGCTGAAGCCTGTTTAATCTATAGCTCCAGTTTCTTCCAGATTAGCCAAAGGCAATGAAGATATCAAGATTAAATCATCAAGAACTTCACTCAAAGATTTATCATTGAAGAAATTGTCTATTGATTTAAACGAGGGAACTCTATCAATATATCCTGAATTCTTAAGTTCTTTCAGGATAGAAACTGTTTTTCTTAAATCTGATTTGTAGAATACTTTGATGCACATAAAGCAAAGTTTTTCTTTTTTGGTGAAACCTTTTCTTCCTGATTTATGGGCTAGTTCTTCTACACAGGTAGATAGTAACTCATAGAGCAAACCTTTGAATATACCATCCTCATTTGTTTTAGCTTTATCATAAGCCTGCCAGTTCTGAGGATATGTTGGTTTCTTCTTTGGTTCTATCTTTGGAAGTTCTGGTTCTCTGAATTCTTGTGGATTTACTATGAAAGTTTCTGGTTTATCTTCAGTGGTTTCTATTATTTGTCTGTAAGTTGGAAATATCTCTATTGTCTCGTTCATATATTAGGTAAGCTCCGTTTGCTTGATTCAGCATACTCTCTTTTTCCATCTCTCAATTTGTTTTCTGCGAAACTTCAAGCTTCTTACTTAGATTATTAGGTATCTACAGCTATATAAGTATTTCGGTACCTAAATATAGTCATACAAGATAATTCTAAAATTTAGATATATTTTTATACTTTGAGGACTACATTCTATTAGGTAATAATATAATGCAGGGAATGTTACATTTCCTTTGGATCTAGCGCTTTTGCTGCAGTTCCATGGAAGTCTTGAGGACGTTCATTCCCTGCTTGATTATTTTTATAGTCATTTAAGTATATAAATGTTTCTCATCATACATTTTATTGTTTTTCTGTATGATGTGAAAATTTCACAGGGGTTTATTTCATTAAATAATGTCAATGTGACAGTTAGGTTTATAAAGGAGGGGTACTCTTAATAATTAATGGCAGAAGACAAAGTCACAACAGAACGTAAAGAAAGAACGGGGTTACCTCAAGTTAATATGCTTGACGCAATTAGTTATACTAAGAAAGCCTATGAATTAATAGGTACGAATCTTAAATCCTTCTCAGGATTAGCTGGGGCTATGGGTATTTCACAAGCTTTTGCTAAAAAGGCATTTGGGGAATTGCGTTCTCCCTATGGGCTTATTGAACAGGAAGGCAATGGTTGGAAAGTTTCTGATTTAGGTAGAAGAGCTGCTAAGGGTGAAAAAAATGCAGTGATAGAAATATTAGAAAAAAGTCCAATTTTAAAAACTCTCTATAAAGAATTAAAGGATAAACAATATGATAAAGACTATGTTGAAGATTATATCAAAAAAAAAAGATTTGCATACAATATTAACATTTCTTTAGTGGCTGAAAGATTCATTGGTGCAGTAGATTACATAAATAGTCTTGAAGAAGGAGGGAATGAACATATAAAATCAAATGTCACTTCTTTAATCGATAATGAGTTATCTATAGATATAATAAAATTAAAATATGCAATTTCCCCACCAGGTAAAAAAGAAATAAGTGAACTGATTTCTAAATTACATAATAAATCTAAAGAAATTGAAGATACGGCGATTAAATCTTTAATAGAAGAGATATTTAACAATAAAGATAACGAAATGGTTCTAAATGCTTTAATGAATAGTTTGATTAAAATAATATCAAATAAATCTCCTTCTTTTCCATTAAATAAAAATTGAACTATTTTTCAATAACAATTTTTCCTTTAGAACTCTTTAATTGTAATTCCTCTCCAACCTTAAATTCAGATTCTTCAACATTTTTTGGAGGAATGACTAAAACATATTTGGCATATTCTTTCTTACCCACTTTTCTAGATAACTGCTTCTGCAACGTGACCATGATAATTTTTAGGTACCTTAAATATTTAAACCTGTCGATACCTATATCTTTAGGTACCGAAATATATTTAAATGAGTAAAATATCTATCTATTATGAAAGAACAAACATTCAAGCTTTCTCCCTCATCGCTAAATCTTTTTCTAGAATGTCCTCGTTGTTTTTGGTTAGGTAAACATAAAGTCTGGAAACGTCCAAGTTCACCATTCCCCCAATTACCAAATGGTATGGATAGAATATTAAAAGCACATTTTGATAGATTTAGAGCCAGAGGAGAACTTCCACCAGAAATAAAAGATCACCACCATACTAAAGGATTAAAATTGTTTAATAATGAAGAATTATTAAAGGAATGGAGAAGTAATTTTAAAGGAATAAAATTTATTGATAAAGAAGGGAACATTCTGGCTGGAGCAGTTGATAATATTTTAGTTAACGAAAAAAAACTTATTGTCCTAGATTATAAAACAAAAGGTCATCCAATTAAAGATGAAATTGAAGCAGGTAATGGATATCAAAACCAATTAGACATTTACAATTTTTTATTGAGAAATAATGGATACAAAACAGAAAATTATGCTTTTTTGCTATTTTATTATCCAGATAAGGTTTTAGAAACAGGAGAAGTGATATTTAATACGTTCTTAGCAAGAAGAGATATTAATCCCGATAATGGAGAAAGTATATTTAATAATGCAATAAAATTATTAAATGAAGATTGCCCTAGTAATAGTTGTGAGTGGTGTAAAGGAAAATGAAAGAATTTATAAAATTACCAAAAGATAAGATTCCTTTAGTTTTAATAGGGGGTGTTTTTAATAGATTAAAAAATCTTCCTGCTAAATCCATTAATGTTATTGTAACTTCCCCACCATATTGGGGTCAAAGAGATTACGGAACAAAAGAACAAATAGGTAACGAAAAAACGCCAGAAGAATATATACAGAATATGTTAGAAGTTGCCGATGAATTAAAAAGAGTCCTAACTGATGACGGTGCTTATTTCTTAAATATTGGAGATAAATATGCAGAAAAAAATCTACAAATGATACCCTTTAAATTGGCAATAGAAATGCAAAAAAGAGGATGGGCTATAAGAAATGTTTTGATATGGAAAAAAACAAACGCCATGCCCTCATCAATAAAGGATAGATTTTCAAATGTTTACGAACCAATATTTTTATTTGTTAAAAATCCAGATAATTACCTCACTCCAGAATATTATTTTGATTTAGACTCTATTAGGATTGCTCATAAAACTAATGGAGCTAATAACCATAAATCAGAATTACCATTGGTATTATCTATTGAAGAATATGAGAAATGGAAAAATAAGATTAATAAAAATGGAAATGATTATAATGGCAAATTTAAAGAAACAAAAAAAATAAATCTTGGTGCTTCTCCTGGAGCAAGAATGTCAGTTAATGGCGAATTTTATTCTAAACAAAGAAAACATAAGATAGATAACAGTTTGGAACTTGAAATAATAAAATTTATTAAAGAATATAGAAAGAAAAAAGGCATTCCAACAAAAGAAATAGATAAAATATTTGGTTATAAAGATACAGCAGGACATTGGTTTAGGACAGATAGAGGAGGAAGATGTTTACCTAAACCAGAAGATTGGTCTAAACTAAAAGAAATCTTAGGTATTGGAGAAGAAAAATACGATAAAATTATGACAGAAGAACACTATGTTTTACAAACTGTTAAACCCCATGAATTAGGAAAAAATCCAGGTGATGTCTGGGATTTTGCAACAGGTAAATTACAAGATTCTCACTTTGCAATATTTCCTGAAGAATTACCAAAAAAAGCCATTTTATCTTGTTGTCCACATGAAGGCATTGTCCTAGATCCTTTTGTAGGTAGTGGTACAACTTTAAAAGTTGCAAAAGAACTTAATAGAAAATCTATTGGAATAGAATTACAAATAGATTATCTAGAAATTATAAAAAAAAGATGTGGAACAATTAAAATTTTATAATTCATTCAAATCTAAATATTTTTTTATTAATTCTTTTGGGCATGGTTGTGGATAAATAACTTTTATTCTGCTAGGTTTATTATCTAAATTTTCGAATTTATTTGCTTTTTTATATAAGAATCTTATATCTCCTCTAGAATTTAGTCTATTAAGTGCTTTTTGATGTTTTCCACTATTTATACAATTACTATATGTATTTTTTTGTATTTTTTTAGGTATAGACAATA
>CAYXPX010000041.1:0-8978 GCA_964467335.1 Candidatus Woesearchaeota archaeon
AGGAAATTGGCCGGCAATCTGGGAAAATATTTTGTTGAGGGCAAAAATAAAAAGGACACTAATTGAATATTCTGAAAGGTATAATGTCTCGGATCTTCTGGAAGCTAAAGATGTAATCCAGATGAATGATGAATTTCATAGGGTTATTGACAGAGTGAGGGAGGAAACCGGAAAGCTTGACACTGAAAAAATATTCTTTGAATGGGAAGAATCTTTGAAAAAATATATTAAACTAAAATATAAAATGCTGCTGTAATTCTTTAGGATTAATTTAATTAAATGCGTGGAAGGTTTTTGATTGTTTAGAAAGAAAAACACAGCTACAAAACATTATTAAATCCTCTATTCTTAAATTTAATAACAAAAGATGCCAAAAAAAGAGGAAGTTAAGGAAATACTGGAAAAATATCGCTCAAAATTGGGCGAGCATGTAGACACAGAAAGCGAAGGCCAGGTTGAATCAGAATCTGAAAAGTCATTCTCAGGAGAATACCAGACATTCAGGGAAGAAGCTCTTTCTGTTAAAAGAACAGTATATGAAAGGCTTTGCCAGACAGCAGAATCAATAATAAAGTTAAAGCCATCGGAAAAAAATCTCCAGGAATTAAAAAAATCAATAGAGGTTGCCCATTTGAACATAACTCCTGAAGGAGCAGCCTCGCTTGCAGCATTAACGTCGCTGTCAATAATTTTTATAGCAATATTTTTCTCGCTTATAACATATCTTATTTTGGGTGTTCTTCCAGTGTTTACTGCCTTGTTTATAATAATAATCGCAATAGTAGCATTGTTTTACCTTAACAAGGCGCCAGTTTATATTGCAACAAGGTGGAGGTTAAGGGCAAGCAACCAGATGGTTTTATGTATTTTATATGTGGTTATTTACATGCGCCATACTTCTAATCTTGAGCATGCAATAAGATTTGCAGCCCAGCACATTGATCCGCCGTTATCACTTGATTTAAGAAAAGTTTTTTGGGATATAGAAACAGGAAAATATTCAACAATAAAAGAATCCCTTGATGCATACCTTGAATCATGGAGGGATTATAATCTTGAATTTGTAACCTCATTTCATCTTATTGAATCTTCATTATACGAGCCAACAGAAGCAAGAAGATCTGACCTGTTGGATAAGGCATTGAACGTAATTCTAGAAGGTACTTACGAAAAAATGCTTCATTACGCTCAGGACACAAAAGGCCCGATTACTACATTGCATATGCTTGGTGTAATACTCCCGATTTTAGGGCTTGTAGTTTTCCCATTGGTTGGCTCATTTTTAGGTGGTTTGGTAAAATGGTATCATCTCGCATTTCTTTACAATATTGCGCTCCCTGTAATTGTCTTTGCATTGGGGATGAATATTCTCTCTAAAAGGCCTACAGGCCACGGTGAATCAAGAGCAATAAAAAAAACAATTGAGGTATTTAATCCAAAGGGCTTTGCGATATTGATAGCAGCACTTCTCCTTGCAATAGGAATATCTCCAGTAATAATTAATCTAATATCCCCTCCGCAGTTTTCTACAGACCAGCCATGCGCAGTAGGCGATATTTTTTTGGGCCAGGCATTTGGCTGTTTTTTTGGTTATGTTGATGCAGGCACAGGGCCTGTTGGTCCTTTTGGGGTTGGCGCTTTAATCCTAAGTTTTTTTGTTCCTGCTGCTCTTGCAGTTTCCGTTGGAATTTATTATAAAATGAAATCAAAGAAATTAATAGAATTAAGAAATGAAACAAAAAAATTAGAGTCTGAATTTGCATCAGCTCTTTTCCAGTTTGGCAACAGGGTCGGAGACGGTATTCCTGTAGAGCTTGCATTCAGCAATGTTGCAAAAACAATGGAAGGCACACCATCAGGAAATTTTTTCAGGCTTGTTGACACAAACATAAGGCAGCTTGGCATGGGCGTTCAGGAGGCAATCTTCAATGAAAAAAATGGGGCAATTTTGGCCTATCCCTCGCCGTTAATTGAAAGCTCAATGGAAGTCTTGATTGAAAGCTCAAGAAAAGGCCCTAAAATAGTCTCCCAGTCATTAATCAGTATCTCAACATATGTTGACAGAATTCACAAAGTGGCAGAAAGATTGAAAGATTTGCTGGCAGAGGTAATCTCCTCAATGAAGGCCCAGATTTCATTTTTGACGCCGGCAATAGCAGGAATTGTTGTTGGTATTTCAGCCATGATAGTTAATATTATTGTTGCATTAAATCTTAAAATTTCAAGTTTTACTCTCGAAGGCGGCCCGGAAGCAGGCGGTCTTTCAGGCCTTGTAGATTTGTTTAATGTCCAGGGAATAATTCCAAATTATTTTTTTCAGATAGTCGTTGGTATTTACGTTGTTCAGCTTGCATACATACTTACTGTATTGCAGAATGGAGTGGAAAACGGCTCAGACAAGATAAATGAAGAATATCTTCTTGGAAAAAACCTGATAAAAAGTTTTCTGCTTTATGCAGTGATTTCAATAATTGTTACATTATTATTCAGCACGCTTGCTCAGGGATTATTGGCGCAGGAACTTGTAACCTAAAACCTTAAATACAAACCAAAGTTAAATACCTCATGGACAAAAAAGGAGATGAAAAAAAAGCAACTTACTTGATTATAATACTCATCATACTTATAATACTCATTTTTATATTGTACAAAATGCTTCAGGACAAAATAGTAAAAGGGGTTTTTGGAGGCTTATGAAAAATAAAAAAGCGCAGCAGGGTCCTGGCATTCTCGTTACATTAATATCTGTAATTCTTGTTCTTGCAATAATAATCGTTGCATATATTGGCTTTGTAAAATATTCAGGAACAAGGTCAAATATAGATGCAGTGAACACATGGGTTAAATTAAGGGCAGCATCAGGAACAATAGACGCTTTAGTATCTGACAAGCCTCCTGTAATAGACATTGAAGGGCCATTGGAGATTAAGTCTGAAGAGCAGCTGCAGTTTTCAGGAGGAAATCCGCCGAAAGTTTACAAAGAAATTGCAGACAGCATGGTTGACTGCTGGAATGCATTTGATAGGGGAGATACAGATTTCATTAAGGCAATGAGCAGGGAAACTTTCTGCTTTAAGTGCAGGGCAATTCTTTTTGACGAAAAAATAAAAAGAAATAATGCAAAAATAGTAGGATTTGAAAGGTTCTTGAATGAAAAGCACACAAGGGGGCAGAATTCTCCCACATACATGCAGTATCTCGTGAACGATAACACATACTCAATGGAGCAGGAGGATCTTCAGGAGGATGAGATAACTATGGATGATGACTTGTTCATTTTTTTCTTTGCAGCATCAGGAAGGGGCTGGTTTAATATTTTGACAAATGTAATTGCAGGCGAAGATTTGGAAGAAGAGCCTGTTGTTTCAGCAAGAGGAATCACAAGAACAGGAACAGCAGACATTGAGGCAGCAGGTGCTTATTCAGTTGCAGGAGGTGCAGTAACAGCAAAAACTCTCCCAAAGCTTACAGCTAAATTTGCATCAGTAAAAACAGCAGATGGTGCATTTGTAAAGTCAGTAGAAGCAGGCCTTTCTCAAAGCGGAGCAAGAGTTATAGATTTAGAAGTTGTTGCCGCAAGCGAAAAAGCAGCAAGAAAGACAGTTGGAAAAAATGTAGCAAAATTGCTGGCATCTAAGGGAGTTAAATTAATAGCCGGAAAACTCTTTCTTCCATTGACAATAGCTTCAAGTGCAGCAGGGACATACAAAGTTTTGTTTGGTGACAGGCCGTTTTCAGCAAAAGTCATGATCGTAGATCCAAAGCAGGTGCATGAAATATGCAACGCATAAACAAAAAAGCAGACCTTGAATTTGATGTGATTTTGAAGCTCCTTATAGCCTTGGTTGTTATTTTAATAATCGCAGGAATAATATTCTTATTTAAAGAAAAATCAGTAGATTTATTTGAAAAAATAAAAGATATACTGAGGTTTGGGGCATAAAATGACAAGATTATCATTGGAAAAAGTAGTGGTGTTGCTTCTTGTTTTTATTGCAGCAATATTTATCATAGTTTTATTGATTAAAAATGTGCCAGTATTAAAAAAAGCAATCATCTCTCCATTTTCAGATGAAATAAACCAGACAAAAATACTTGAAGGAGAGCCTGCCTTTTTCAGCCAGTTTGTTGAAGACTACAAAAAATGTAAATTATCCCCGTCAACAGGATGCTTCTGTCAGGTAACATTTCCGTCAACATCAGAAAACCATGTTATTGAAATAATAAATAATCCATCCTCAAAAAGAACTTCAGTAACATTATACTCAAATGCAGAACTGTCTTCGTGCGGAACAATAAGTCCAAAAGGGAAGCTAAATACTTCAGTGCCGCAGTATATAGAAGGTGATTTAACCTATTTTGAAAATGTGTTAACTTCGCCTTCTTCAATTAGAGGAGAAGAAGAATTTAATGTTATGAACTTAGCAGATTTTACAAATATTGAAAGGCTTTATTTGTATAAAACAGAATTATGCACAACTAAGGATGTCACAGGTTCAGATGATATTGATTTTTCAAAGGGAGTGATATATAAATTTGATAATGAAAGGACAGCATTTTTGAAAGAAAATCTTAATCTGAGAAGATGTGATACTGTTCCAAATGTTCTTGAGGCAAATGAGGAATTCGCAGGATTTCTAAAACTGATAAATGAATGCAGGCAGGGGCCATGTCCATATCCTGTAAAGATTCCTGAAAATTTTAATCTTCTTATTGAAGGACAGAAGCTAAAACTAGAATATAAAGGGGAGATTATTAAAGCCATGAATTTTGAAAAGCCATTTTGTTTGTTTACACACTTCTCATTGGCTGAAAGGGAAGAAAGAAATTTGCCGCAATCTTTCAATTTAAACGAATATTTGCAGATAGATATTTATCCATTGCAGGACAGGAACTGCCTTCTCCCGTACACAGAAGAGCTTGCAAAGGAGAAACAAATTGCGCTCTCAAGAAATATCATAAATGAGCCATTGGTTCCAGCTGAATAATATTTTTTGAGATTGGGTAAAAATCTTAATCTTCCTTCTTAAGTTTAAAAAGCATATTGTAATAATCTTCTTCTAGTTTTTTTAGTAGTGCTTTTATTTGTGCTAGTGCTACTTCCATGGGAATTCCTTGATTAACAACTTTCAACTCATAACCAATTCTGCCGTCTGGAAGTTTTATTGTATGTATCCCAATGCCAAATCTAGGTAGAACCTCGTCTTTTTTCTCGTTTTCCACTTTTCTCCCATCCCAACAATTCAAAAATCCAATTAAAATCGTCTATTTTTGAATTTATAGTTTTTATTCTATTTAAATCTATTTTGTCCCAGCCTTCACTTATGATGGTGGTTTTCATGTATTTAATATAAGTTAAATGAATTTATAAATTGTATGGTTTTGTTAAGTCAACTTTCTAACGTTACACTTGTATGGGTGGGTAGAATAATTCTCTCATTAAAAAGCCCAGTTAAGTCAACAATGCAAGTTCACCAAAAGCTTTATATAGAAACTTCCAGATTTAAAGAATAAGAAAAAAGGTGCATCTGAATGAAATCTAAAAAAGCGCAGGGAATGCCTATGAATGTTATTATCATAGCAATTATTGTGCTTGTTGTTCTCATTATCGTAATAGCATTTTTTGCCGGAGGTTTTAGTGGCATAGTCTCAAAAATAAGGGGAACCTTTGGAGGGGTTACAGGCCAGGCAGAAGATCTCGCAATTCAGAGTTGTCTGTCCCTTTGCGAAAGTGCAGGCAATCTTCCTGCAGAAAGCCAGCCCCAGTCATCATTCTGTAAACAATCATTTTTGATAGATGATGATGGAAATCCTGATACAACTCCTGTAAAAATGTCCTGTGCATCAGATGTAGTCCCTGATCTTTCAGATGAAGACCAGAGAAAGAGAATCACAAGAACAGGCTCTCTTGCGGTTTCATGTCCTGGAGTTTCCTGCACTTAAGATGAACAAAAAAGCAGTTTCTCTCTCGTTAGAAACAGTTGTTCTTGCAGTTATAGTATTGGTTGTTCTTGCATTGATTTTATTCTTTATTTTAAAATACGGAGGGTATCTCGGTTCAAGTATCGGAGAACAGGCAAAACAAAGTGCTGATTTACTTCCAAATATAACAGCACCATAGCAAGATTTATATATATGTATATACATATGTATACTATGGCAAAAACAATTATGATTTCTAACGAGGTTTATAACAATCTTAAAAATATTAAAACAGAAAATAAGAGTTATAGTGAGGTATTGAAAGAGCTTTTGAATAGAAATAAAACAAAAAAGGGTTCCAATTTGTTTAGTTGCTTTGGTATTATAAAAAAAGACAGAGAATGGGAAGATGCAAAGAAAGATATTAAAAGAGGATGGGGAAATTGGAGCAGAAAGTATGTCTAGATACAGATGTGGTTATTGCAATCCTAAATGGAGAAACTAGGGCAGATGGGTTAATAAGAGATATAGAAAATTGTGAAATTTTTATATCAAGCATCACGCTTTTTGAGCTCCTGCTTAGAAAAACAAATTTGGATAAAATAGAAGAATTTAAGGTAAAAGTAAATATCTTGGATTTTGATGAGTTTGCAGCGCGTAAGGCAAGTTTGATATTCAAGAAGTTAAAACAAAAAGGTACAATTATTGATTTTAGGGATTTATATATTTCCTCTATAACAATAGTAAATAATTGTAGTTTGGCAACATTTAATAAGAAGCATTTTGAAAGGATTGGGGAATTCGGTTTGATTTTGGTAGAAACATAATCGCACCATAACCAATATATACCTTAACTTCTTTTAAAATTAAAAAGATGGAATCCAAAAAAGCAGATATAAATATTTCCTCTGAATTTTTGATAGATGTAATAAAAGGTCTTCTCCTTCTGGGTGCGGTTATAATTATGGTCGCTGCATTGTTGTCAATCTTGGAAGATGACGATATAGAATGTACCAACAGCAACTTTTGGGATAATAAAAGAGGCTTGAAAGATTTTTTAGGTGATGTTGACAAAAGAGATTTCTCTGAAGCAGGTTTTTTCTTTGATAATGATGGCTGCAAAATTGTAAGCTTTAGTTTCGTGCAGGGTATAGAAGGCAGCCAAATACAATACTCAAATCCTCTGCCAAAAGAGCCAATATTGTGCCTTTGCAACTTGGAATCTTCCCTGCTTGAAAAAACCATGTGTATGCCGTACGACTGTTACAAGTTCAAAAACTATGAGCAGATAAACAGAAAACAGTTTTCTACTGAAGACTACAAAAAATACATGCTGTTAAGATTTGTAAAAGACGGAAACACATTAAGGATTGAACCAATAGGCAAAGAAAGAGATCCTGAGCCTGTTTATTACAAAAGGGAGGGTGAAACAAAAACAGACAAGAATAATTTAATACACTCGTTAAATATATTGTTTAGAACAAGGGAAATTGATTCATTCGTTCCATTCGTAGGAATAAAAGATGCAGGATTTATTTTGCCCAAAGGAATTCCAAATGTCGAGGGTTTTACTTTTTTATTTGATATAAATCTTGCCATGCCGCCATTGCAGGGACAGACAGAAGAAGATTATCTGACAAACCACCAGAAAATAAGCCACGATCTTGTAAAGCAGGCCCTTCTTGTCCTGTCATTGAATAAAAACAAATTTGATAATCTGACAGATTCACAAAAAAACAGTCTTGCATTATATTATAAAGAAGAAAATGAATGGAAATCAGAAAGATTAGAATGTATTGAAGATGAAGCTGTATTGTGCCAGGCAGTATTAAACAGCTTTTCAGAAAATTTTGCTGTAAGCGTTAACCAGACGAAAAATGAATAAAAAAGGAACAATAAAAAAATCAGGGGAGATTATTGTATGGCTTGTCTTTCTTTTGATGGTGATAGTAATATTTTTGGGAGCATCATACAAGATAAAAAATAATAATCTCCACAATACAAGGGTTGAAGCAAGGGAATTCTCATTTGTAATAGACGCGATAAGTTCATCTTCAGCTAAAGTGCATTACATCTTCAGGCAAAATCCAAATATAACAATAAACATGAATGAAAACTGCCAGATTCAGGCAAAGCATAAGGACACAGTATCTCCTGTTTTTTTCAGATGCGGAAAAGACCTGTTTTCAGGCATTAAAATCCAGCAGCTGGAAAATAAGATATTAATAACAAAATGAACAAAAAGGCAATATTTAATGCAGTTGAAATAATGCTTTATGTAGTAATTACTGTAATAGTTGCAGTTTTTATAGCAATAGTCGCAGTTAATTATAGAAACGAGGAGATAAGCACAACGCAGCTTGAAACATTTCTTTTGCAGAAGAAATTAACAAATTCATGCCTGGCGTATGCAGACAGCACAGGAACGCATCCATATTTGATTGACTTAAATAGATTAACGTCTGAAATTTTGTCCAGCTGCTACACAAAGGAGGGTTTTGGTTATTCAGTAAAAATCCTTGATTTCAATAATGCAATAATAAAGGAAGCATCAAATCTGGACTTAAGCCAAAAAGCAAACATACAGGTGTGTGAAAATGTTCCAAGGCATGAATGTTTTAAAAAAAGAATTTTAGTGAATTTTTATAATGATGGCAAAATATCAGCAGGTTACATGGAAATAGGGGTGATAAATCTTGTTGAATAAAAAAGCAGATTCAGCCCTTCCGTTGTATTTGGGACCGACACTGGCAGCGCTTGTAATAGTATTGTTCATATTCAGCATACTCTTTTTTGTTGTAGGTATAAAACAGAATCCTAACCTGGTTATAAGGCCGGCTGCATATCAGGACAGCCATAATATCATCACAATTTTAGAAATTCAGAAAGATAATTCAACTATCGCAGAACTAATCTCATTGGCAGCAGAAGATGAGAATTATAAAAGCGAACTGTCCTCTGAACTGGCAGCCATTCTGCAAAAGCTTCCAAAACCAGTTCCAAAAGAAGATTTAGCAAAATCAAAATTTGCAGTTCCATCAGAAGTAAAAGGTTCT
>CAYXPX010000042.1:0-8197 GCA_964467335.1 Candidatus Woesearchaeota archaeon
TTTAAGAGCCAGGAAATTTTGAATATTATTACTGCATTAGGAACCGGAGTTGGTGAAGAATTAGATATAAATAAATTGAGATATCATAAAATAATTGTACTAACTGATGCAGATAGTGTTACTGGAGACGCTCCTTTACTCTTAAAAAATAAAAAGGGTGATTTAGAATTTAATTATATTGGTGATTTTGTCGATAATTGCATTAATCCTGCTGATTTTAGCATAAGCTCTTTTTCAATAAATCCAGGTGAACATAAAACAAAGAAAATTACAAATGTCGTAAAACATCCATTAAGAACAACTTTATATAAAATTAAAACTAATCTTGGATATAACGTTACTGTAACACCTTACCATAGTGTGTTTACTTATTCAAATGGCAAAGTTGATGTAAAAAGTGGAAAGAATATAACCAGTGACGACTATGTTTTAATACCCAAACAATTGCCCAGGACAGACAAAGATTTAATTGCTGATCTATCTAATTTTGTTGATAAAAGTAAAATTTATGGGATTATAACAAGAGATAAATTATTATCTATACCTGATGAAGCTTATATTGATTTAGATTTAAAACAATGGAAGAAATTAAATTCTATAAGAAAAAATAAAGGCATAACCAGCAAGGAAATGGAAAAAGCCATAGGTTTGTATCTTATGGGTCTTGAACAATGGGAATTTAAGCACGATAATGTAATGCCTCAGTATAAATTGTTTAAAAAATATCTAAAAATACTAGGCATTAATGAAAATAAACTTAAATTTAGATTACATGTTCCTTTGAACAAGTCTCCTGAAAATCTTAATTATAAAAAATATTATTATAAAAGAGAAACAATTATAACTAAATTAAATATTAAATTTGATAAATATTTATGTTATTTATTAGGATGGTACATTGGTGACGGAAGCAATTCAAAAGGCAAAAAGAATCCTTATAGGTATTGCCTTTCTTTGGGCAGAGACAAGAAGTATTACTTTAATAAAATAGTAATGGCCATCAAAAAGTCATTAGGGGTAAATGTTATATTGGACAAAAAAGAAGAATCCAATTGTTTGGTTATTCACTTTAATTCTTATACTTTTGATAGGCTGTTGAAATATTTAGGGTTAGATGGAAAATATTCATATAATAAATTTGTTCCAAATGCGATATTTAATTTAAATAAGGATCTACAAATAGAATTTTTAAAAGGATTAATGCAAAGTGATGGATTTGCATTTGTTGGAAAATCCAGGGGCAAAGACAGTAAACCGCTTTGCGGGCATAGTACAACATCTAAAAAATTAATGGAAGGGATAGTATTCTTATATAGGCAACTTGGTTTATTGCCTTCTGTTATAAAGAGCAGACCGAAAAACCATTATTATAAGAAGATATTAATAAAATCTAATTATGATAATTATAGTATACTAATTGGGTCTGTGAAACAATTAAAAAAAGCCAGAGCAATATGGAAAGATCATAAAAATCACAAGTCTCTAGAGAAATTTGTAAAAAAAGTAACTAGGCCTGGAAACAGGAAGTTTGTAATTGACATAAATAATGATTTTCAGGCTGTTAAAGTTTTAGATATTGAAAAAGTCAATAGGAAGGATAAATTTGTTTATGACATATCTGTTGATCTAAATAGAAGTTTTGTTGGTGGACTTGGTGGCCTAACATTGCATAATTCTGATGGGAATCACATATCCTGTTTACTCTTGACATTTTTTTACAGGTATACAAGGCAACTTATAGAAAATGGCAATATCTATATTGCACAACCACCATTATTCAAGGTTCTGAAAGACAAAAAATCTTTCTATGCAAAAGACGAATGGGCTTTATCTGAATTACTTAAAGAAATAGGAAATAATGTTGTAGTGATGAGATTTAAAGGTCTGGGTGAAATGGACAGCCATGAACTACATGAAACTGTTATGGACCCGGAAAAAAGAATTTTAAAACAAGTTACTTTAGAACATGCGCTGGAATCAGACAGGATGTTTGAAATGCTGATGGGAGAAGAAGTTGAGCCTAGAAAAGAATTCATAATGGCAAATGCTAAATTTGTGAAGAATTTGGATGTTTAGACAATTATGACAGAACAAAACAACGTAAAAAAAGTAATTATTGAAGATGAACTTAAGACGTCTTACTTAGATTTTTCTATGTCTGTCATAGTTGGCAGGGCTTTGCCTGATGTTAGGGATGGTTTAAAGCCCGTTCATAGAAGAATTTTATTTTCTATGTGGGATATGGGATTAAGACACAATAAACCTTTTGTTAAATGTGCGAGAGTTGTAGGTGATTGCTTCAAATATCATCCACATGGCGATGTAGCTGTATATGATTCTCTGGTTAGAATGGCTCAAGATTTTAACTTGAGATATCCTTTAGTGCAAGGACATGGGAATTTTGGCAGCGTGGATTTTGTGAACGCGGCACAAATGCGCTACACTGAATGTCGTTTAAATAAACTTTCAGAAGAAATTTTAGCTGATATAGAAAAAGAAACAGTTGCTTTTATCCCAAATTTTGATGGCAGCTTAAAAGAACCTTTAGTTTTACCCAGCAAAGTTCCAAATCTTTTAGTTAACGGAAGTTCTGGCATTGCTGTTGGAATGGCAACGAATATTCCCCCGCATAATATGAACGAAGTTTGTGATGCATTAATTTCTTTTATAGAAGATCCAAATTTAGATGAAAATAAATTACTTTTTTTTATAAAAGGGCCAGATTTTCCAACAGCCGGCCAAGTAATCGGGACTTCTGGAATAAAACAAGCGTATAAAACAGGAAAAGGAAAAATAACTGTAAGAGCAAAATGTGACATAGAAACTAATAAAATAATTATAAGCGAGATTCCTTATCAAGTAAACAAATCACTGTTGATAGAACAGATTGCTGATTTGGTGAGAGACAAAACTGTTGAGGGGATTCATGATATAAGAGATGAATCAAGCAAAGAGGGAATGAGAATTGTTATTGATTTAAAAAAGAATTATGATGGAAATGTAATTTTAAATCAGCTTTATAAACATTCTCAATTACAAACTACTTTTGGAATAATTAATCTGGCCTTAGTAAACGGAGAACCTAAGATTCTAAGCTTAAGAGAAATGTGTCTAGAATTTATAAAACACAGAAAAGAGGTTGTCACCAGAAGAACAAAATATGAATTGAAAAAAGCAGAAGATAGAGACCATATTCTTCAAGGCCTGCTGACTGCATTAAGATCTATTGATGCTGTTATTGCATTAATCAAAAAAAGCAGAGATGTAGAGGAGGCTAGAAATGGATTAATGCAAAATCATCTTTTAACAGAGACACAAGCAAATGCAATACTTGACATGAAATTAAGCAGACTAGCTGCACTGGAGCAGCAGAAGATTTTAGATGAACACAATGAGCTAGTTAAGTTTGTAGCTGAAATGAAAAATGTCCTGGCATCTGACATTAAAATATATGGAATAATAAAAGATGAACTGATTGATATGAAAAACCAGTTCGGAGACGACAGGAGAACACTGATTATTGAAGGAGAAAATGAAGAAATTGAAAAGGAAGATTTAATTGAAGAGGAAGATACGGTCATTACTGCAACGCATACAGGATACATAAAGAGGCAGTCACTTGGTTCTTATCGGTCGCAAAAAAGAGGCGGAAAAGGAGTCATTGCTGCTGAAACAAAGGGAGAGACAGATTTTGTTGAACACTTGTTTATTGCCAATACACACAGCCATATTTTATTTTTTACAGACACAGGCGTTGTGCACTGGCTTAAAGCCTATGAGATTCCAGAGGCAGGAAGATATGCAAGAGGGACAGCCCTGATTAATTTGATAAAGATAAAGAACGGTGAAAAAATAACTTCCATGGTTGCTGTGGATAATTTTGACGGTGAGAAATTTCTTCTTATGGCTACTAAAAAAGGAATCATAAAGAAGACTGCATTGTCTGAGTATTCAAAGCCGAGACAGGGAGGAATAATAGGGATTAATTTGAGAGAAAATGATTCTTTGGTTGATGTCAGATTAACTGACGGGACAAAGGAAATTGTTCTTGCCACAAAGGACGGCAGGGCTGTAAGATTTAATGAGAAAGATGTTGGTGCTGTAGGAAGAAACAGCCTTGGTGTCCGCGGCATTAAAGCAAGAGAATCAGATGTTGTCGGGATGGTCATAGCTGATGCGCCATATCTCCTTACTGTAACTAAAAATGGCTTTGGAAAAAGAACGCCGGTAGAGGATTACAGGCTTATTTCAAGGGGCGGAAGCGGAGTTACAAACATTAAAATTACAGAGAAGAACGGAGATGTTGCAGGAATAAAATGTGTGGATGAGGGGGATGAGATAATGATAATAAGCAAGAGCGGGATTGTAATAAGGACCCCTGTTAGCGGCATTTCTGTTGTCGGCAGGAACACACAGGGAGTCAGGATAATGGATCTTGAAGAGAAAGATACAGTCGCTACTGTTGCCAGAATAATCAAAGAGGAAGAAATTGACAAGAATACTGAAGAGATAGATGATAATAGTTTAAATGAAGAGGATAATAAAAAAGACGTAAAATTTACTGTGCATGAAGTGGATGAATTTTTGGACAAAAATGGGACAGATCTGGATGACAATAAACCTGAAAAAAAAGATTTTACCCTTGAAGGATATGGGTGATTCTATTTATTTTAATAATAAAAAGAAGAATAAAGAGCAATAATTTTTTATCTTAAATCTTTTAATAGAATCACTAATCCGTCAAAAACTTTTTTCTTTTTATCTGCAGACAAAGAAAACAATACTTTTTCAATCATAGCTCTGGAAACTGTGAAAATATAATTTAATTTTATAACGCTGTCTTTTACAGCACCTTCTTTTCTGGTTAGAGATATTCCTTTCATTTCCAAATTACTTGTTATTCCAGCTACAACAACATTATCAAATTCTTCAAACAAAACTAAAGCAGGTCTTTTTTTAATTTCAAAAGTATCTGTAAATTGGATTTGAGTTAAAACAACATCTCCAGATTTAAACATTCTGCCATACCTCATCTTCTTTATTATCCCACAATTCTTTCATCTTAACCTGTTGAATTTTGTGGAGAAATTCATCATATTGGTTTTTTTTCTTTATACTTTTGAATACATCTACCATTCGCTTGATTAGGTCATTATAAGTCTGCCTAGGATATTCTTTTACTTCTTTTAATGAATTAACAAGAGTTTTTTCAATCTGGATTGTTGTTGGACCCATTATATGTCACCTATAATTAGTATATAGTATGTTATATATAAGCTTTTTGTTTCTGGAAAATTCTTGTCTTATCCTTTAATTTTATCACTGTAACGATTGAGCATATTGCTGTTGAGACAATCTCAATTTTTTATTGTTCGTCTTTATGGTACAGATCTAAGAAAATTAGTTTATTTTCATCCTGAAGATAAGCATATGAAAGACGGAAAGAACCTACATACACTTCTCTTGTTCCTTTCCGAGCATATCGCATAGGTTTTCCTGTATCTGGCTTTTCTATTATCTTATGAATCTGCTTTTTTATTCTATCCTGGTCTGCTTTATTTTTTATTTTACGAAGAAGAGACAAAAATTGATGAGAATGTTCTATAATTAACATTTTTCCAATTCATTAAGAAAGGCATCAACAGGCATGGATTTGAATTTTCCTTGCTCATAACTTTTCCAAGCTTCTTCAGTTCTCCGAGCAAATTCTAAATCATCTTTAATATTTTCATCAAAAGCGGCAAGCGTTTTAAGTATGAGTTGTTTACCTGCTTTAATGACTACGAATTTCTCTCCTTCATGAAATTCTTTCCTCATTTCCAAAGGTATAACTATCTGCCCCTTGGAACTCATTTTAGTTATATTTAATTCAGCCATTTTAATATTAGTAAGATTAATCTTACATTTATATAAATCTTTCTATTTGTTGGGGCTGGTGCATTAATTGGGCTTTCGTAATGTTTATAAACTTTATAGTAATTACAAAATTTATGGGCGTATTGGAGTCTGAACTTAATATTTATGAATTTACAGTTAAGAATAAAGATCGTGTTCCCACTGTTGAATTAGGCAGAGATATTAGGAAAAAATTGGGATTTAGGGAAACTGAAATTAGAGTTAGAAGGAGAGATAGTCTCAGATCAGATACAAAGGATATTTCTTTTTTAGTATATTCCTCAAGTGGCGGAAGTCTTTGGAATGATCAAGATGATATTGTAAAAGCTGTAAAAGATGCCTGTTCAGAAAGAGAAATACAAGTAGATTATTTGGGAAGTTATAGACTAAATTTAAAACAATATATTGAAAGTAAATTTTAAAGGTTATGTATTTTTTCTTCAAACAAAATCTTTAATAATGGTTTGTGTGCTTGTTTTTTATGGTTAAGAAGTATTCTTTAGGAGGGCAGGCATTAATTGAGGGAGTTATGATTCTAAACAAAGAAAAGCGAATAAGTTCGATAGCAGTAAGAAAAGGCAGGAAAATTATCCTGAAAAGGGAGAAATTGAAATTTAAAGAGCCGGACATTCCTTTTATAAGGGGGATTGTAAATTTATTTATAATTCTGTATATAGGAATAAAGGCGCTTAATTACTCGACTAATGTGAATTTAGGCAAAAATGAGAAGATAAGTTTTTCAGAAATTATTTTTACCATCATCTTTGCTTTGGTTTTTGGACTTTTAATCTTTAAATTTCTTCCCTTATTATTTACAACCTGGTTTGACAGGCATGCCAGCGTTAATAATATAATCTTTAATATAATAGAGGGGATAATAAAGGTTGGAATTTTTGTTTTGTATGTATATTTAATATCGCTTACTAAGGATGTTTACAGGGTTTTTCAGTATCATGGCGCTGAGCATAAGGCTGTCGCATGCTATGAGGCAGGGAAAAAATTAACAGTCAGGAATGTGCAGAAGTTCAGGACAGAACACAAGAGATGCGGGACAAGCTTTATTTTTCTTGTTCTTATTGTGAGCGTTATTGTTTACAGCTTTGTTCCCAAAGACTATGGATTCTGGCTGAAATTATTCTTAAGGATTATTTTGCTGCCTTTTATTGCAGGCATTTCATATGAGATTTTGAAATTAGGTGCAAGATACTCCTGGTTTGGATGGGTTAGCTATCCTGGGCTGTGGATACAGAAGATAACAACAAAACAGCCTGATGATAAAATGGCTGAAGTTGCAATAAAGGCTGCTAAAGGGGCAATTAGATAAATTTTTCTTAATTCTGCAATTTACGGCTTTCCGTTTAATGTATTCACAACTTTAGTCTGCCCGCCAGGAAGTTCTGGCAGAAATCCAGCCTGGGAGAGAATATTTTCAGGTATTATTTTTATTAACAGATTTACTGAAAATCTTTCAGGGTAGATCATTATATTTTCTTTTTTTAATTCCCTTACAAAAAATTCAGGTCCATTTTTCTCAAGTGTTTCTTCAAGCAGAAGGATAAACACAAAGGCACCTGCGCTTTTTCCATAGTCATCAAATAAACTCACTCTTAATCCAAGTTCTTTTGCGGTGTCTCCTCCTGATGAGCCTGCTCTTATAATCTCCATGGCCTGTTCTTTTGTCAGCACAATTTCTGTTCCAGATATATCTACCTGCCTTATGTCTTCAAATAATTCTTCCTTTATAACAAAAACTATCCTGTCTTTTACCTTATTTCTGCTCACTTCCTTGTTTAATGTGCTTAATTCTTCCTTGTCCAGAGCCTTAATATTATTTTTCGCTGTATTCAGATCAAAGCTCAGATCGTTTATCTGGATAGCAGATATTATTTCATCATCTGCCAATGCAATTATTTTTGGATTTTCCTGGAATTCTTCTGAGAAATTTGACAGGTCAAGCGCTGTAAGTCCTGCGAAAACAGGTATTATTATAATAACTACATTGAGCCATACTGAGAGTGAGAAGATTATTGCAGGAAGCCCTCTTTTAATCCATTTTAGGATGAGGACATAAACTATAACGGGAAGATATATTATTATAAAAATAAGCATTGAAATGTGTATTGGCGCAGCAATGAATGTTATAATTGAGAAAATTGCTGCCAGTATCAATACAAACCAGGCCATGCCTATTTTTTTCTTCAGTTCTTCTATGCCTTCCTCAGGCTTTCCGCCTATTAATTCCTCTTTTTGTTCTTCAGGCATGTTTTTTCTGATTTTTCAGGATTTAAAAAGCTGTTGATTT
>CAYXPX010000043.1:0-3361 GCA_964467335.1 Candidatus Woesearchaeota archaeon
TGATCTGCAGACTCTTGGGGATTATCTACTCCCACTTTAGTTTCCAAATCCATTTTTATCCTCCTTCTATATATTATAAAATATTTTGTAGCCTCTTTTAAGTTAAAACAAATTAAATCATTTGCTTATATATTATTAACCCATATATGATATATAAAACATATGGATAGTAATAATAGTAATATAATGGTTTAGTTCAATGTTTATATTAAAATTTTTTTAAATCAATAATTTCAGGCAACAAAAACCTTAAAATATAAGGGTTGCTTAATTTAATGGTATGGTGAGAGGAAAAAGAGGACAGATATTTCTAATCGGAGCAATAATATTTGTGTTTGCTTTGTATACTCTTGTTATTCCTTATAACACAATCAAAACTTATCCTGGGCTTGATGATTACAAGGATCTTAGCGAGAATTATCAGGCAGAGTTTCCAAGAGTCTATAACTGGGCATTGTATAAAGGGGAGAACGTTGAAGATTCATTGAGTAATTTTAGTTCTGCATTTACTGAACAGGCAAGGAATGTTGATCCGAATTTTGGTGTGTTTTATGCTTTTGTTGACAGCAATGGTAGGGTGAATATTGTAAATACTTTGAATAATAAGGCAATTGTTGTTTCTTATGAAGATCCTGTTACCTTGGAGCAATTGCAATTTACTTTAGTTGGTAATATTGAAAGTAGGGGACAGATATGTGTTGATGGTATTGGCTGCAGCAGTGCCAGTGCAAGAACAAGTGATTTTGATCGGTCTTATGTTGGCACAAGTATTGATAATCCGGGTAGTTTATTCATAGAAATAGCTGGTGAAGATGTACCTATTACTGTTGATTTGACTGGATATTTTAGTAGCATGACATACACAACATCTGAAGAAAGAGTAGATAGTCCTGAAGGTGGAATTTATGATCATATTGAAGTGGATATTGAAACATATTAATCTGTGACAATATTTCTTATTTCTTCGCGATCGAAATCTCCTAAATTATCTATAACTTCTAGTTCTGCTGGGAATCCTTCTGGAAATCCTCGTTCTTCGCTTGTTCTTGAATAGGTGACTCTAACATTTGAGGTTTCACTTTCAAAATATACTGGAGAGGCAGGTACATTAACATAAATTCTGTAAAGAACCAATGTTCTTCCAGGTGCGGCTTCGCTTGGGGATGCATCAAAGTCATATCCTATAAATGTTCTCATCCTATGAATACAAAGTCCAGCATCATTTCTTTCCTCACAATTCAATCTTGCAATAGGATAAGTAACCCCTTCATCTGGCGGACCCATATCTCCAGGTCCATCGCTTCCCATATCATTATTTCCATCTGAACTTCCCATATCATTTACAGCATCTTTAAGATTTCCATCCCTTTTTTCAGAGCTGTCTGTTCCTGCATCACAATCTTTTGGTATAGACATATCTCCTTTTTCTCCTGAATATGGTGGGCAGCTATACATATCTACCTGTCCCATGTCTGTTCTTCTGCCAGAATCAGAGTCTGTATTATCACGCGGTTGAGAACCTCCGCAGGCAACTATAAGCGCCAGTCCTGATAATGAAAAATATTTTTGCATTTTAGATTTAATAACCAGTTTATCTTTATAAACCTTTCTATTTTACTTACTTATGGGTAGTTATCTATTTGTAAAAGAGGAATATGTAATTTAGCAGATTCCAAAAAGTCTGGCATCGTCGCGATGCATAAGTTGATTGGTGAATTATATAATGCATAGGGATAGTGCATTGTTACCTTAACGAGTGTTTTCATCTAATTTTATACTTTAAGTAAATCTAAGATTGTTTTTTTATAATCTATAATCATAACTTTTGGATGATATTCATATCTTTTATTGAAACCCCTATCATTAACTAAAATTGCAGTTTTTTTAGAAGTGTTAATAATCTTATCTACACATAAAAATATTGATATATCCCCTAATTCAATAATTGGTTTATTTATGTCTACGAAATCAAGAATATCGTCTTTAATAATTTCTCTTTCTTCTTTAATGGTTTTTAATATAGGAAATATTTGTTTAACAATATTTGGATAATCATTCCTTTTATTGTGATCACAATAAAAATGATGACAAATTTCAGTTAAAATATGTGGAGTAATCAGAAATTTCTGCCATTTACTATTAATTTTTAAATAATCTAATAGTGCTATTAAGTTATTATAATTAACATCTTCTTTTGAACTAAAAAAATGATTTATATATCCATCAATAAATATTTTCATTACACTAGTATCAATAAATATTCCATTAATTAAAAAAGGGGATATATCCTTATCATAATTTGTATGGGTATAATACAAATCTAATAAGACCATTATTCTTCCATTTTATCTTCATTCTTTTCTATTAATTTAAATGTTTTTTTAGGCCCTGTTTCTCCTTTTATATCTATTTCGTTCACACTCACAGTATTATCCTCTAAATTAACTTCTGCTTTATATCTTGTTGGTTGTTGACTTGAAAGTGTTTTATAAAAACTAAATATTATTTCCCATTTATTTGAATTGGGATTATTAGGTATACCATTTATTGGTTCTAGTTTTTCAATACTAAATCTTAATAGTCCTAAATTGCCATGTATGTGTTCAAACAAATCTTTTATTAAATCAATAGCCCTTATTTGTTTTGGTTTTTCAGTCATTTTATTTAATAATATATTTAAGCAGTTTAAATAACTTACTAAACTTAATTTAAAAATATGTCCTTAATGGGTAGTATCTTTATTATATTATTTCTGTGATGCCAGTCTAATCAAATCCAACCATTTGTTTTTCCCTAACACCAAATCAGTAGCTAATTCATAAGGATATTTGTTAATTCCCGGATGTTTCCTTATAAAATTATAATAAATTTCATACCATTTCATTATTGCTTTTGCTGATTTCATAGCTTTAAACTGCCTCATTATTTTTGTTCTTTCCCTAATTGAATTATGCAGTCTTTCAACCTTATGATTAAAACCTCTTTCGCTTGCTATTACTACATTATGTTGTATTTTGCTCTTTCCTTTTAATTTATTTAATCCAAAGCTTTTTCTTAAAACAGATGGATAACCCTTTAATCCATCTGTTGTTACTATCTTAACTTGTTCTCCTGTTTTTCTTTTTGCTTGCCCCATTATTCCTGTCATTTCTTCTAGAGTTCTGCTTCTAATATAATCGCTTGTTACTATATATCTACTTTTTGTATCAATTACATCCACAAACCAACTTTGCTTTCCTTTTGTCTTGTATTCCATTTCATCAGACATTAGTTCAGTTCCAACTTCCAAGTTTAGTTTATCTGTAAAATCACTAACTAATTTAGTATACTTTCTTATCCAAAATAAAATAATTTTATAAGA
>CAYXPX010000043.1:3371-8016 GCA_964467335.1 Candidatus Woesearchaeota archaeon
GATCTTGTGATTTTCTTAAGCTTGCCCCAGAATAATAGAGATGTAAAGCTTGTGTTATTTTCTCTGGAGTATTTCTCATCCTAAAAAACCATCTTTAATAGTAAAACGATAATTACAGTTCAAGCATTTATAAGTTTGTATCAATCCTCTATTTTGTGTTTTTCCCTTACCGTTTTTCTTTGTATTATTAGACTCACATTTACTGCAGAAAACATTTTTATACTTGCTTCGTCTTTCTTTTATAGGTTCCATTGTATCTTAGCGGATTGGTGAAACTGGGGCTCGCAAGAGTCCCTTATTACACTATACTTTAGTAGGTAATATTAGTATATAAATATTTCTTTATTACAACATATACATTAAAACTATACTTAAAAAGGTAAGTTATATAAACAAGCAGAACATTAAAAGTATATGGCAGAAATAACAATAAAGGTAAAAGGATACAAATGTGAAAGATGTGAACATGAATGGATACCAAGGGGAGAAGAAAATCCAGTAATATGTCCTAAATGTAAAAGTCCATATTGGGATAAACCTAGAAAGAAATAAAGTTATAAAAGGGGGGATAGGTAAAATAACAAAATGGAAACCAATGTAATTTATTGTGGTGATTGTTTAGACGTTATGAAAAAGTTACCAGATAATTCTATTGATTTAATTTACTTAGACCCGCCATTTTTTTCAGAAAAACATTATGAAAATTTTTGGATAAAGGATAAGGCATCAAGATTTAAATTTTCAGATAAGGATTGGGAAAAATTAAGAGACAGAATAGACCCAAATATTTTAAAACAATATGAAGACATAGAAAAGAGATGGAAAGGCGGTCATAAAGGAATCTATGTTTATCTAGCATATATGAGAGAAAGATTAGAACAATGTTGGAGGGTATTAAAACCAACTGGAAGTATTTATTTACATTGTGATTGGCATGCTGTTCATTATTTAAAACAAATGATGGATGAAAGATTTACTTATAATTATTTTAGGCGAGAAATTATTTGGTCAACTGAAGAGACTTCTGGGTTTAAATCACAAGCCAATAATTGGGTAAGGTCTCACGATACGATATTATTCTATACAAAAACAGATAATTACACATTCAATAAACTGTATATACCTTACAAACCAGAATATATTGCAAGATTTAAAAAAATAGATAAAAATGGAAGAAGATACAGAGATGACCGTTCTGAAGGTAGAATACAATATTTAGATGAAGCAAAAGGAAAAGTAATGGGTGATGTTTGGAATGATATAATGTCTTTTCAACAAAATTCAACTTCAAAAGAATATTTAGGTTATCCAACTCAAAAACCAGAGGCATTGCTTAATAGAATTTTATCTGCAAGTTCTAATCAAGGAGATATTGTTTTGGATTGTTTTTGTGGATGTGGGACTACATTAATGTCTGCTCAAAAATTAAATAGAAGATTTATAGGTATAGATATTTCAAGAACTGCTTGTGATGTTATGAAAAAAAGATTAGGAAATAAAGGAGTAAAGGTCATAGGTGGAGAAAGTGAAAAAGAATTAAGTAAAATGGAACCTCATGAGTTTGCTAGAATTGTAATAGTTGAGAAATTAGGTGGAACTGTTAACCCAAAGAAATCAGGAGATTTAGGTATTGATGGGTGGGTTGAGTTTATGCAAGTTCCAGTTCAAGTTAAAAGATGGGGACATAGTGTTGGAAGACCTGAAATTGATAAGTTCTTAACCGCTATTGAGAGAGACCATAAAAAGAAAGGAATGATTGTAGCTTTTAATTTTAGTAGAGATTGTTATAATGAGATTGAAAGGATTAAAAAAGAGAATAAGATAACTATCAAATTAAAAAAAGTTAGTGAAATAGTGGGATTAGAATATTGGGGTCAAGATTAATTTTTTTATTTTAAGCAATAACACTCGTTAATGCAACAATACACAGGGATAGTTAGTTTTAAATATTAAAAAAACCACAGGATGCTATGCCAAAGAAAAAAGTGCTTTTTATTCTCGCCCCAAAAGACTTCAGGGATGAGGAATATTTTGACACAAAGGAAGTTATTGAAAAAAAATTTGTAGTTCACACATCAAATATCAGCGGAAAAGCCTCAAAGAGTGTTTTTGGAAAGCATGTTGAAGTTGATTTTAGTTTTGATAAAATTGATGTCAATGATTACAGTGCATTGGTTTTTGTAGGCGGCCATGGATGTTCTGTTTATTTTGATGAAAAAAAGATTCTGGACATTGCAAGGGCATCTTATCTCAAGGGAAAATTTGTCTGTGCAATATGCCTTGCTGCAGGAATAATCTCAAATGCAGGTATTGTCGCTAGTAAAAAAGTTACAGGTTCATATGGTGCAAAAGACCTTGTTGAAGCTGGCGGGGGGAAATTTACAGGAAAAGATGTGGAAATATCAGGAAGGGTAATCACAGCATCAGGGCCGGAAGCATCAAAAAAATTTGGAGAAGCCATAGCAGATGCACTGTCAAAAAACAATGAAGAATAAAACGCTGATAGAAAGCCTTGAAAAAATAAAAAAAGAGAATTATCTTGTAATTGTTGAAGGAAAAAAGGACAGGACAGCACTGCAGTCATTTGGCATAAACAGGATCGTTGAACTGAAAAACAGGCCTTTATTTCAGGTAATAGAAGATATAAATGAAGATGAAGTTGTTATACTGACAGACCTTGACAGCGAAGGAAGAAAGTTGTTTGGAAAATTAAGATATTTTATGCAGAGAAGGGGAATTAAGATAAATAATAAAATGCGTAATGAAATATTCAGGACAAAGCTTAGGAATATAGAGGGTTTGGATAGTTATTTAAAATTATATTGTCATTGAATTCTATGGAAATACTAGAAGGCATGGAAATTGTGGATCTTGCTGTCTATATTAAAAAATACAAAACGCTTGCAATTGCAGACCTGCACATTGGTTATGAAGAGCACCTGATAAAAAAAGGATTTCTTGTGCCTGGAACGCAGTTTGAGGATATATACTCAAGATTAAAGAAAATGCTCTCTTCAAGGGATATAAAGACAGTTGTTATTACAGGAGATTTTAAGCACGAATTTGGAAAAATTTATGAAAGTGAAAGAAAAAATATATTAAAAATAATTAATTTAATAGCAGATAAAAGAAAATTAATAATAATAAAAGGAAACCATGATGTTTCCCTTCCGTTTATAACTAGAAAAGCAGAAATAGAAATCTTTGACAGTTATAGAATCAAAGACATATTGTTCTGTCATGGGGATGAAATACCTGATACAGATGATTTTAAAAAATCAAAAGTTATAATTATGGGCCATGAGCATCCTGCCTTGGGCTTAAAAGAAAAAAATAAGTATGAAACTTACAAATGTTTTTTGAAAGGAAGATGGAAAAATAAAACATTGGTTGTTATCCCTGCATTTCATACGCTAACAATAGGAACTGACATTTTAAGGGGAAAATTATTAAGCCCGTTTCTATTAAATACAGATATAAAAGATTTTGAAGCCTATGTAGTTGAAGACAATAAAGTTTACAATTTCGGGAAGCTGAAGAAATTATCTTAAATTTGCTATCTGTGTCCTACACACACTACATTAACTGCTGAACTCTTTGTGTTCTATCTAGAAACTGTTTTGTAATTTTAACATCAGGGGCTAATTCCAATGATCTCTCTAAATCTCTTTGAGCACTTTCATAATTTCCTCTAACCTGATTTATACTTCCTGATAACAAATGGGCGACATGATTTTCTGGACGAGCTTTTATTGCTTCTCCAACCACCTCAGCTGCTTTATCTAATTTTCCTGACCTAAAATAAGCGTCTCCGAGATAAACAAAAAATTCTGACTTAGCCAATGGACTTTCTACCCCATCAAATACATCTCTTACAATTTCCAAAGCTTGAGCAGCATGAGCATATCTTCCCCTATACATTAAAACTCTGTTTAATGCCATCAAATATTCAGGATTATGATTTTGCTCAAATGCTTTTCCTAACATCATTCTTGCCGGATCTGATAAAATTGGTGAGACTGTATCTCCTTCTTCAGTTAATCTATAAAGTAATTGAGCAGATTCTTCTACTTGGCCAGGATTTATGTAAGCAGTTCCATTACTTCTGTGTGTATTTCCGCTAGTTAATTCCAATCTAACTAATTTTCCATCTCCTAACGGAAACACTTCACCAAAATAATCCTCAAACTTTTGATTCATAGTTCTACCAACAGAAACATAGGGACCAAACAAGATATGTACTGGAACCCCTCTCTTTGCAGTTTCCTCCAGAACAAGAGGTGCAACAACTCCCCGAGGCCATGCTAATGCACCGCCTGGCTCACCACCGAGCGTACCGGTAAAGATGGCTACGTATTCCTTTGCCATCCGCATAAACGCAACATCAGGTTCAGTACCCTCAATTCTCGCAACTGCATCAATAAGACCTACATATCTTCTAAAAATTGGCTTATCTTTTCTTATACCAATTCTTTTCAAAAATAAACCCATTAATCCTCGTTTTTCTTCTACAACCCCAGATTCAGGGAAAAGACTGTCACCATCCATTTGACGATGATATTCTGCCTCAGCTTCTAAATATTTAACCAATTTATCAGGAGATAACTTTTTACTCAATGCTTGAAAATGTTGTAAATCATGTCGC
>CAYXPX010000044.1:0-7822 GCA_964467335.1 Candidatus Woesearchaeota archaeon
TCATCCCGCTAAAAAATAAAAAATTAGCAGAAATAAACTTGTTTTTGGCATGCACTCTGTGCAGTGAGGGGGAAATAAATGCTATTGCTTGACAAAAACAAAAAAGGGTTATATCTTCCGCTGTTTGTAATGATAGTTCCTGTAATACTTGCAGCCCTTTTAGGAGTAATGATTTCAGCAGAAAATGATAAGGAAGATTTTGTTGGTTTTAGGGCAGTAAAAATAATAAAAGCATTGGATGAGTCAGAATAAATTTATACATTGATGTTGCAGCAGAAAATTCAAGGGCGAACGCTCTTAAAAATATGGCAGAAAATGGAGGCTACAACTCTAAAAACAGGTGCGAAAAAACACCAAGAACGCTCGTTGATCAGGAGCAGTATGTAATATGGAACACATGTCCAGTACTCAATGCTAAAAAAGAATTTGAAACAGAATTTAAACAGGAACTAAAGTCATTCCTTCAGATTTACAAAAGTTCATACAAAACAGCAGATTATGAAAAAATTTTAGGCAGAAGCAGTCAAAACAGGCAGGACTATGCTGTATTTTACACAGAAAATGTCAGGAATTCAAGCATACTAAAAACAGAAATGCATAACAATGAATTTATAGTATCAGTATCAGATATAACATTGCCTGTAGAAGAAACAGAAGATTCAGCAATAATTTTGCAGCCAAAAGTAAAAGTCAGCGTTCCTGATTTTTCTGTATACAGGAAACTGCATAATTTAATATCAGAAAGATGTATAAACAAAGAATTTAATGACTGCAGTGCAGAAATAACCTCAAATTTTCCAGGTTCAGAGGCATTGCATAGTGATAATCTCTATAAATTTAAAATTCCTGCAGAAGGAGTTGCAATAAAATTTGCAATAATACCAGAAAGCAGGATACCTTCCTATCAGAATTAGACTACCGCATAATGAAACACAAACTTTTTTATAACAGTTAATTTTCAGAAAACCATGATTCTTGATTACAGCACAATAATACAGAAAATAGTTGATTCTGCAGGTCTTGAAAGAAAAGATGTTGAAGAAAAAATAAATCAGAAGTTGAGGGAAATGCAGGATCTGATAACAAAAGAGGGTGCTGCGCACATAATTGCAAATGAATTAAATGTCAGGCTTTTTGACAGTACAGAAAAAAACCTGAAAATAAGCCAGATCAGGCCTGGGCTTAATTCTGTCAACATTATCGGCAAGGTAATAAAAGTATTTGAGATAAGGGAGTTTAACAAAAACAACAGAAAGGGAAGAATTGGCTCGCTTTTGGTAGGGGATGAAACAGGAACAGCAAGAATAGTTATATGGGATGAAAAGATTATAGATCTTACAAAGGAAATAAGCGAGGGAGACATAATAAAAGTGAGCAACACTTACATAAAGCAGAATAATAATTTTCAGGAGGTGCATCTTGGAAACAGGGCGCAGTTATTGATAAATCCTGAGAATGAAACTGTTGAAGACGTTAAAATTACAGTTGTATCAACATCTCCAAGAAAAAAAATAGAGCAGCTGCAGCCTGGAGAGTTTGCAGAAATTATAGCTACAATTGTGCAGGTTTTTGAGCCAAGGTACTACAACGCATGCCCTGTGTGCAATAAAAAAGTGATGCCTGAGGGCGAGTATTATGTATGCGGTGAGCATAAAAGAGTTCCTGCAAAACAGGTGCCAATTCTTAATGCATACCTTGATGATGGCACAGGCGCAATAAGGGCAGTTTTTTTTGGGGAAAATGCATCAAAGGTGATGAATAGTAAGACAATGATTGAAGACATCAAGAAAGAGGCCCTTGGAAAATATATAGTTGTAAAAGGGAAGGTAAATAAAAATGATATGTTTGGGAGGATTGAATTTGCAGTAAACTCATTCAATGAGGCAGATCCTGAAAAACTTGTCGAGGAAATTGAAATGGCATAATGATGTTTAGAACGCATCTTGCATTGGGTTTTCTCTTCGGACTTTTATCATTAAAATTCTTTGATTTAAGTTATCCGGTAATTTTTGTTGTTCTTGTTACCCTGTTCAGTTCGCTTCCAGATATAGACCACCCCAGAAGCAGAATAGGAAGAAAGTTATTTTTTATCTCATTTCCAATAAAATTTATTTTTAAGCACAGGGGATTTTTTCATTCCCTGTTTCCGCCGGCTATTTTATCATTTATATTTTTTTACTTTAATATTAATATTGTAGCGCTTTCTCTGTTTATCGGATACATTGCGCATTTAGCAGGCGATGCAGTTACAAAGGAAGGCATTAACTTTTTGCATCCGCTGACTACTTTTAAAATACAGGGTCCAATAAGAACAGGAGGGAAATTTGAAACAATTATATTTATCTCGCTTATGCTGGTAAACATTGCATATGTTCTGAAATTTATCTAAGCGCAAAACCTATAAATCAATTGTTTTTAGTATATTAAATGAAAAGCCTTTTTAAAAAGTATTTAGATGAGGCATTTACAGCAGTTACAGCACTAGGAACAGCATACTTTTACACAATAATTATTATTCTATTAATTTTATTAAATTATAAAAAAACAGCCCTGCATTTAACTGTCGGCCTCCTGATTTTGTATGCAATGGTGTTTGCTGTAAGAATATTCTATTTTAGGGAAAGGCCAAACAGGGAAAAATATTATGGTTTTATAACAAGGCTGACAGCATCATCTTTTCCAAGCCTGCATACAATTAATTCAATATTCACAGCATCAGTTCTTTCCCAGATTGTAAGCAGGAATTTGTCCATTTTCCTGTATATTATTGCCCTGTTGGTTGCATACTCAAGAGTTCACATAAAAAAACATTACTGGTCTGATGTTATGGCAGGAATAGTTATTGGCACAGCAGCAGCACTCATCTACCTTGTAATATGGTAAAAACAACAATACCAAACATAGTAACTGCAGTTAGGTTTGCTTTAATCCCATTTATATTTTATTTTATAGTTTCAAAAAAATTTTCCCTTGCGCTGATTTTATTTTTAATAGCAACTGTCTCAGACAAGCTGGATGGCTACCTGGCAAGAAAGTTAAAGCAAAAATCAATAACCGGAGCAGCATTTGATGCATTAACAGATTCCCTGCTTTTGTTTTCAGTTATTATTGCCCTCTATATTGCAGGAAGCATCACTCTGGTTTTTTTTGTATTATTAATTATTCCGAGGCCGGTTACTTTTGTCCTTCTTGTTTTTTTTAACAGAAAAAAATTCAAGGCAACAAATTATTCGCGTTGTGCAGCAGCATTTGCCTACATTCTAATGATTCTATTCTTGATGAATGCAGGGAGGGTAATAGCAATTCCAGTCATAATAATTATCTATGCTATGACATTCATCCACTGGCTTAAATTAGCTGGATTTAGGTAGTTTTTTAAATTTATCACTTTGTATAAGATTATGATTTCAATAATAATTCCTGCATGCAATGAAGAAAAATATCTGGAGGAAACAATAAATTCTGTTAGAAACCAGGAACATAAGCATGAAATAATTGTTGTCTGCGACGGCTGCACAGACAGAACAGTCGAAATAGCAAAATCCATCGCAGATAAATTTGTGATATTAAAGGAAAGGAAGGGGCCTGCATTTGCAAAGAATGAGGGTGCAAAACTTGCAAAATATGATAAGCTGGTTTTTCTTGATGCAGATACAAGGCTCACAGAAAACACACTAAAAGAAATATCAAAAGCATTAGATAACAGGTATATTGGCACATGCAGGATAAGGCCTTCAGATCCAAAATTCAAGCACAAAATAATGATGTCTTTAAAAAATTTTTATCCATTTCCGTACACGAATGGGATATTCTTCTGCACAAAATTGGCATTCAAAAAAGTAAAAGGTTTTCCAGAAGTTAAAAAAGGAGAGGAAAGATATATTCTTAAAATGTTGGCTGAAAATTTCGAATTTAAAGTTATAAAAAATCCAGTTATAAATTCAACAAGAAGATTTGATAAAAAAGGATACCTGGGAGTTATGTTCTATTGGATAAAAGAATATTTTAAGCCGTCAGATAAGGATTATGAAATTATAAGGTAGCTATTTCCTGATTTTAATATCAAGAATGTCTCCCCTGTTTAGACCCGCAGCTTCAGAAAAACCAGAATTGACCTCCAAAACATATTTTGCTTTTGCATCAGGTATTATTGGCAGGCATATTGGCCCGTTGCATAGATCAGCATCTTTTATAAGATCAACAACAGTGCCGTTGTTCGAAATCCAGATTATATCAAGAGAAAAAAGCATATCCTTCATCCAGAAAGAATGAATGCCCTCCCTTTCCATAACAAAAAGCATTCCTTTATTATCTTCAAGACTTTCCCTTCCTGATAAGCCTTTAATCTGCTCTTCATCAGTAACTGCAAGCTCTACCAAAATACATTTCTTATCAAAACAAACTTTGCTTTTTTCAGAATTAATAAGGCTTACAACTACAGCAATTAAAAATATTATGGAAATCAAAAATATAATCCTGTCATGCCAGCGGTTTTTTTTCATAAATAATATGTTTTGTCCTTATATTTAAAATAAGCGAAATACAATATAATTGAAATTTCCATAAAATCCAGTCATTATTCCAGAAAATTCTCATAAAAGTATTTTAACTTCAAACAAAACAATAGTTAGGTTTATATAACAAAAAGACTACAAATAGGTAGTCAGGGAATATAAAATGGTTTATTTCACTGGCATTAAGAAAACTAAACATTATAAAGAACATCACGAAAGACAGGTTCCATTATTTGAAGTCATTAAAATAATAAAAGAAAATTCAAAAAAAATAAGAAAAAAAGGAGAAAAATTCAAAATAGAAACAAAATATGTTTATGTGTTGTTCAAAATAAAAAATAACACAGCATATATAATAAATGCAAAAAGAAAATGAAATGCCCAAAGTGTAATGCAAAATTAAAAACAGTAATGGTGGCAGTAGAGGGTGCAAAAAGCAAGGCAAAGAGCTACCAGTGCCCTAAATGTGCGTACTTTAAATTAGAGGATAAAACAACAAAAAAAGTTATAGGGGAGCTTAGAGAGGAACATATTAATCTAAAACAAAAAGCAGTGAAATTATCGCATAATAGGTTAGATATGTATCTCAACAAAAACATAATCAGCAGTCTTGAACTTAAGGCCGGCAGGGGAATAACAGTTACTGTGCCAAACAAAAAACATATATTAATATCCATAGAAAATTAAGTATTAACTATCTTTTTCAAATTAACTGTATTTTCCATAAAATCCAGTCATTATTCCAGAAAATTCTCATAAAAGTATTTTAACTTTAAAACGTATTGTTAGTTTATGGCTAAAATATATGCTAAAAAATATATATTAAAGTTGAAAATGCACGCGACACGACAGAAGAGATCCGCGCCAGATTTATATATTTGTTTGACCAATCTATATTCAGACCTCGCTGAAAAAGAACCGACAAGGAATATGGGGTTGATTCCTAGTTAGTATTATTTTGGCAGGTTTGAAACAAAAAGCGAAAAGCAAAACGGAGCGTGAAAAACATGACAAACAAACCACCAATAAAGAAATTTAGGGCAGGCCAGCTTGAAGCCGCAATATGGATGAATGAGAAGCAGATGAAGGATGACACAGTTGTTGGTTTTAAGACAGTGAGCCTTAGAAAAAGCTGGAAGGATGATAAGGGGACATGGCGCGATGCCACAATACAGCTTAGAAAACATGACATACCAAAGATAATCGTCCTGATGAATAAGACGATGGAAGAACTGCTTTTGGCCCATGATGAAAAAGAGGAGGATGAGGAAGATGAATAGAAAAATACAAATACAGGAACAGGTTCAGGAAACCATGGCTGAAGAAAAGACTCAGAAAAAGGTTATTAGCTCTGTAGAAGATTTGCCGGGTGTTGGTCCTGCCACAGCTGAAAAGCTGAAGGAATCTGGTTTTGATACCCTGCTTTCCCTTGCAGTTGCCTCTCCAAGCGAATTAGCGGAAGCAGGCGGATTAACAGAAGCAACAGCAAGAAAAATAATCAAATCTGCAAGAGATACAATGAATATGGGGTTTGAGTCTGGTGACGAATTGTTAGAAAAAAGAAAAAATTTACTCAAAATGACTACAAACTCAAAAGCATTAGATGCATTATTTGGTGGGGGAATAGAAATCGGGGCAATTACAGAATGCTATGGTGAATTTGCAGCGGGTAAGTCAAGCCTAGCACATCAATTGGCGGTAAACGTTCAGTTGCCAAAGGAAAAAGGAGGGGCAGAAGGCATGGTAGTATGGTTAGATACAGAATCAACTTTTAGACCAGAAAGGATTAAACAAATAGCAGAAAAAAATAACTTAGATCCGGAAACGACATTGAGGAATATTAAAGTTGCTAGATGTTTTAACTCAGATCATCAAATGTTGTTAGCGGAGAAAGTTGAGGACTTAATAAAAGAAGGGAATAACATAAAGTTAGTTATTGTAGATTCTTTAATGTCCCATTTCAGGTCTGACTTCTCTGGGCGCGGACAGTTAGCTGATAGACAGCAGAAACTAAACAAACATTTACACATTCTACAAAAATTAGCAACGAACTACAATGTAGCAGTTTATGTAACTAATCAAGTTATGTCTAGGCCTGATGTCTTCTTTGGAGATCCGACAGCAGCAGTTGGTGGACATGTCCTGGCACATAATTCAACCTACAGAGTATATTTGCGTAAAGGAAAAAAAGGAACGAGAGTTGCTAAGATGGTAGATGCCCCCCACTTAAGTGAAGCGGAGGCAATATTTCAAGTCACAGAAAAAGGTATAGAAGATGTCTAATTTGTTTTTTATTTTTAAAATTTAGATGTGAATAAAATGAACTACACTACTAATTATTCTGAAGAGGACTATAATTTAGTTATGGAACTAAGAAAAAGAAGATTAGGAGTAAATAAGATCCAAAGATATTTAAAAAGTATTAACAAGTGTCACATAACTGCAGGTGCAATATCAAGATGGATTTATCGTAGTGGAAAAATATTCCAAAAAACAATTATTAATAAATTAAAAGAAGGGTATGAAAAATTAACAGAAGAAAAAGCATATGTTTTAGGGGTATTATGTGGTGACGGTTATTTATCAACAGGATATAGAATAGGTTTGGATGTTTGTGATTTGGACTTTGCTGAAGAATTCAAGAGATGTTTAGAAACAACATATGGTATTAAAATTAATATTGGATTGCAAAAAGGCAGACATACAAATATGACCCCTAATGGTGTGGGGAAAGATAAATACTTTGTAGTTTTGACTTCTAAGCTCGCTCATTCAGATTTAATTCAATATTCAGATTTCAAAACCCATACTTGGATAGTTCCAAATGAAATATTAAAAAGTGAAAACTTAAAGATAAAATCTAGTTTTTTAAGAGGATTTTTTGATTCAGAAGGCACACCAAGAGTAAAGAAAAAAGGATCATCTGCAATACAAGTATGTTCTGGAAATAAAGCATCCATATTAGTGATAAAAGAGACATTATTAAATGATTTTAATATAGAAATGAAAGTGGAAGAGCGCGACAATGAATTTATAGTTTTGTATAGCGAAAGATATAAGGATATTAAAAATTTTTCAGATATGATAAACTTTACAATTAAGCGTAAAAAAGATAAACTTAAACTAGCTTTAGAGAACTATAAAAGAAAAGGATTAAGACACTATAATAAGGAGTTTAAAGAGAAAGTATTAGAATTATATAATAAAGGATATGGCACAATAGAAATAGGAAGGATATCCAATTTCCCCTACACAAACATTTACGATTTTATTAAACAAGAAAATGGGAAAAACATTTAATTTTTTTA
>CAYXPX010000045.1:0-7564 GCA_964467335.1 Candidatus Woesearchaeota archaeon
AAAACATCTTGAAAAAACAGGGAAAATAGGAGATAAAACACAGAGAAGGCTTACTGAAATTACAGGAGAAAATAAAAAACAACACTGCCTAAAATGCTACAGCCCAAATATTGAATATATTGGCGGATGTCCCGAACCCACTTGCCTGGACTGCGGACATTCTGAGTGCAGCTAATTTAATATAAATGTATATATAAAATTTTAAAACACAAGTTATTTATATTTTTCTTTTTTATGGGCTATATGGTTGCTGAAACAATACCTGCAATAAATACCTATTTTGAATGCATTAAAACTCTGCCCCTTTACACTCCTGAGCAGGAACTTGTTGCAGCTAGGCATTTAGATGATCTGCGTACAAGACTTTTTTATGCTCCGTTTAGAGAGATCCCATCTGCTGCATATTCCTTTATTTATAAAATTGAAAGAGATATTAGGTTAAGAAGACGCAGACTTTACAATGTTTTTGATATACCAGAAGAAGATACAACTTTAGAAACAGCACATGACATAGAAAACAGCAGACAAAGAAAAGACAGAATAGAGCAGGTACACCAAAAAAAGTGCGCGGAAGTAAAAAAAATTGTTGATAGACTGCACAAGATAGAAAGCAGGGTTTACTCTATGGGCAGGTACACGCTAGAAGCGCCAAAATACATTCAACGCGGAATAGAAATTGTACAATCCCTTAAACTAAGAAACGATGTACTGCTTGAATGTGCAAGATATGTTTCTGAACAAAGCGCTTCAAAGAAAGCAAGAGAGATACTACAAAAATATAGAAGGGAGTATGAATCCCAGTTTAATGATATTATACAACATAATCTGCGATTAGTAATACCATTGGCCAGAAGGGCATTGAGCAGCAACACAGGCAATCTTTCCTTTGATGACCTTATTCAGGAAGGCAACATTGGCCTTATGAGGGCGGTAGAAGAATATGACTGGAAACGCGGATACCGCTTTAGCACATATGCTACATGGTGGATAAAACAAAATATGTATCGCGCCATTAGCAATACATCTTCAACAGTGAGAATTCCCATCCATATGAAAGATAGATTTTTCAGGATTTACAGAACTGAAAAAGAACTTACACAACGCCTTGGCAGGATGCCCACTATTGCTGAGACTGCACTTGAGAGCGGTGTCCCAGAGGAATTAGTGGTAATGTCGCGAAGAAATACAATGCCTATACTCTCACTTGATCATGCTCAGGAGGATAATAGGGTGCCATATGAGGCTATAGAAGATATCACTGTAGTTATGCCTATAAATGAAGTATTCAATAGCGAGCTCAGCAGGCAGATAGCACGCCTTTTGACCTGTCTTTCGCGACGCGAAGAAGACATTTTAAGAAAGAGGTTTGGCATTGACAATGATATTACACATACTCTAAAAGAGATTGGAGAGAGATATAACTTTACCAGGGAGCGTATAAGGCAGATCCAAAATCTTGCCCTGCGAAAGCTAAAAAAGAGAGCATTAAAAAAAGACCTGGAGTCTTATTTAAAATAATCAACACAAATAGGAATAGCATTATATTTTTTTTAATTTCTTAAACAAAAAATTAATAAATGAATATTTTATCAAAAAACAATGCTCGAATTAAATAAAACAAATTTTGAAAAAGAAATTTCCAAGGGGAAGGTTGTTGTCAAATATACAGCGGATTGGTGCGCTCCCTGCAGGATGATGGCCCCAATATTTGAAGCGTTAAGCAAAGAAATAAAAAATGTAAAATTTTCAGAACTGGATGTTGATCATAATCCAGAAATAGCAGCCAAATTTACAGTTATGAGCATACCCACTTTTATGATTTTTAAAGATGGAAAACCAGCCAAAACTCTGGTTGGCGGAATGTCAAAAGAGAAGTTAAAAGCAGAGATAGAGTCGATTAAATAACCTATTAAAATATTTTCTCTTTAACAAAACCCCATATTAACGGCAGAGCAATTGTAACATCGCAGAAAACATTAACATATTTTGATTTTTCGTATAACTTTCCCCATGAAATTCCCTCTTTTAATGGCGCACCTGAACTTCCACCTGGCTCGGGCCTGTCAGTCGTAATTTGAACAGCATAATCTGCACCTTTGCTGAACTGCATTGCCTGCTGTATATAATTCTTTGGCGTTCCGCCACCAAGATAAATCACACCTCTTTTTTCAGCCGTCCAGGAAATATCTATTATCTCCTTTAAATCATCAAAAACATCAACTTCTATTTTTTTATTTTTACACAACTGTCCCCATATCATCAAACCTATGCCAGAATCAGCTATTGCAGGGCAGAAGATTGGAATCTTTTTATCAAAACAAATTTTAAGAATGCTTCTGCTTTCAACTAAACTTCCCAAAATCCATAAAAATTCCCTGATATTCATTCTTTTATCTGCAAACTTATCTATGTTTTTATCCAAAAATTTTTCTATTGACTCGTAAACATTATTCGGCATCAGAGAATCATACATTCTATCATAACCCTCCTTGTTTAATTCAGCGTCATTCATCATGTGGTGCCCCTTATAATGGGAGAAACCCAAGGCTTCAACTAAATCATGAGTTAATGCTGCGCCTGTGCAGACAAAAACACCTATTCTCCCAGATTCAAGCATATCAATCAGAATTTCCCGCATTCCTCCAGGGACTAATGCACCTGCAACACCCAGAAAAACCTTACACTCTTTATCATTAAACATATCTAAAATAACTTCTGATGCTTTTCCTATTTTTCCTGCACCCATAACGCCTGAATTCTGCATCTCTGCCACTAATTCAGAAACCTTCATTTCCTTCTCAATTTTTATGTGCTTAACTTTGTTTAGCTCCATAAGTATGGTATCAGAAAAAGGCTTAAATAATTATCGCTAAAAATGGGATGAATAGTTTTATTAATTTTCCCCTGTGGTTTGTTATTATGTACTTAATAGCAATAGGCGAAATTTTTCTCAAGGGAGAGAACAGGATAACATTTGAAAGAAGGCTGATGAAGAATATTCGTTCGGCATTAAATTTGCTGCCTGATGAACTGCTAAAATTCAGAAACAGGTATATTATAACAAAAGAGGATATAACTGTTAATGATCTCAGAAGAGTTTTTGGGATAATCTACTTTGCAAAATGCATAAAAACTGATTTAGATAATATAAATGCCGCAGCATTATCCTTAATAAAAAATGAAAAAACGTTCAGGATTTCAGCAAGAAAATCAATATCCTTAAAAAAATCTTCTGTTAAAATAAATGAGGACGTTGGTTCTTATATTCTTTCAAAAAAAACAGATTTGAAGGTTGACCTGAGTAATTCTGAAATAGACATCAATATTGAAGAACTTGGCAATAAGTGCTACCTGTACAAGGCTTCGGATGTTGTGAGGTGTCTTGGCGGACTGCCTCTAGGAACCGGAGGATTTGCACACCTCATAGTCAATGATAATATTAAATCTACAGTTGCAGGATTTTTGGCAATGCAAAGAGGAGTTGTTATTTCGCTGTCAAGAGACCTGCCGCTGCTGCATAAGTTTGAGTATGGATTTAATTTAAAGACAAGAGAGGAGAAGGACTTTGATATTATAATTTTAGATGAAACTTTTTCAGATTTTAAAATTAATAATGACAAGAAATTTACATTAAGGCCGTTAATCGGATATTCTGATGAAGAAATAAATGATATTTACAGGATGATAGAATCTATTTAACAAATTCAACATCAGGCAAAAATTCAAATTGTCTGTCGCCTGTCAGAAATTTAACGCCAAGTTCTTTAGCTTTTATGTAACCTATGCAATCTGCCATGGACATATGCTGTTTTTTGAAAATATATTTTAATTTGGCTGCATTTTCTATTATATTATTATCAAAATCTACTGCAAAAACAGAATTTTTTAAGAGTTCTTCTCTTGCTTTCTTTTCTCCATATTCTCTAGCTAAATTATAGTATAATTCAAACAGATTTAATTTTGTAACTATAATCCCAAAATCCCTATATTTCTTATAATTTTCATTACCTTTGATTATTTCTATTATGGCATAAGTATCAAAAAATATTTTTTCACTCATAGTCTTCAGGATACAGCTCCCTATCTGTCTCCCGCATCATTTTATCTGTTGATTTTTTTAGTTTTCCCTTTAAACTACCAAACATTTCATCAAATCTTTTTTTGCTATCCTTAATTACTATAAACTCTATTTCTCTGCCTTCTTCAAAACCCTCACTATCAACAATTTCTTTGGGTATTATAATCCCAAATGAGTTACCCCATCTCTTTAGTTTCCCTTTTATCATTATTACCATAAGTTATACAATGTATAACCAATATTTAAAATTACCTGGCTTCAATTACAACAGCAGGATAGATATATTCGCCATCACAGTATATATTTTTCATGTCGTCACCGCAGTAGTAAACTTCATGCGTTTTTCTTGGCTTGAAGTACCCTGGCTTCATGCCAGCACATCCTGAAACCGAGAGTGCCAAAACAGCACCAACCAAACCAAGTCCTTTATTTTTAATTCTTTTTTCCAGCATTTTTACCTCCTATTCTAATTTAAAACTTAACAACTCATATTCGTAAGGGCGCTTGCAGTAGCCATACTTTTTTATCTGCCTGCTGCAGTATTCACTGTCAAAGACTTCCTTTTTTAATTCCTTAATCGCTTCTGAACTGCAGCTAAAACCGCTGCAACTGTAAAGACTTAAACTCAAAAAAGATGCAACAAAAAACCTTTCAATGTTTTTTATTTTGGCTTCAAGCATTTTTTATCTTTTTTTATAATTAATTTTAAAGTTAAAATATGTTTACCAAAAATTTCTGGAGTAATATTCAGATTCTCTGGAAATTCCTAAAATCTTAGAAAAAATACTGAATTGCCGGCTTATAACAACAGATTTACTACATGTTTTCAAGCCTTTTTATCCTTTCATCCAGCGGAGGATGGGTGCTTAGAATTGCTGTATTTTTAAACGGATTGCTGAAATATAGATGGGACACTGCCTTATTTGCTGTTTTTGTGGGTTTTGCACTGTCATTTTTTATCTTTCTTAATGCATCAGCTAATCCATTTGGATGTCTTGTCAACAAAGCACCGTTTGCATCAGCCAAAAACTCCCTTCTTCTTGAAACAGCAAGCTTGATTAAATATCCTGCAACAGGGGCTAATACAGCCAGAGCCAGGGCAACAACGATCAGTGCAGGATGAACTTTTCTGTCTCTGCCTCCAGCACCAAATATAAATGACCTAAGAAGAAAATCACTTAACAAAATTATTGCACCTATCATAACAACGGTTATCATCATAAACCTCACATCATAATTCTTGATATGACTTATTTCATGCCCCAAAACACCCTCAAGTTCTGTTCTGCTTAATTTTTTTATGGCGCCAGTTGTGGCAGCAACCGAAGCTTTCCCAGGATTTTTGCCTATTGCAAATGCATTTATTGTTTCATCTTCAATGACATATATTTTTGGCTTTGGAATGCCTGCAGCAATGCTCAATCCCTCTACAGTATTAATCAAAAAGGCATTATGTTTTCTGTCTGCCTGCACTGCCCCGCTTGCCTTAAGTATAAGCTCGTCGCCTGCGACAAAAGTAATCATAACCATAAACAATGAGATTATTACAGCGATGGTCACGCCAAAATAAGCATTACCAAGGATTAATCCTAGAAAATAACCCAGAAATATTAAGATTCCAAGCGTAATAAGAATTAGAAAAACAGAATTTCTTTTGTTTGCGCTTATATGATCATAAAAACTTTTCTTTTCCATTATCATTAAAAGCTGACTTTTACTGCCTTTCTTTCAGCTTCAGGAACATCAAAAAATTCTCTCTGCCCAAATCCAAATATTCCTGCAATTATCCTGCTTGGAAACATCTGGACTTTATTGTTGTACTCCAAAACAGAATCATTATAGTGCTGTCTTGAATATGCTATCTTGCTTTCAGTTCCGCTTAATTCTTCCTGCAACTGCATAAAATTTTCACTTGCCCTTAAGTTTGGATAATTTTCAGCAACTGCAAACAAGCTCTTTAATGCGCCCTCAAGATGATTTTCTGCCTTTGCCATAGTCTTTGGGTTATTTGCCTTTAAAAATTCTGTTCTGGCAGCTGTTACTTCCTTAAGAACCCCTCTTTCATGCTTCATATATCCCTTTACTGACTCCATCAGATTTGGTATAAGATCAAACCTTCGTTTTAACTGTACATCAATCTGCGACCAGGCATTATTCATCCTGTTTCTCAGCCTTACAAATGAATTATATGCTATAATAAACCACAGTACTAAAACTACTAAAATTATAATAACAACCCATAAAACTGCTGAAACCATAGATAAAGGATTATACGGTGACTTATAAATTTTGTGATGCGATAAATTTAAAAATAGTATAATCCAAAGAAAAGCAAATATGAAAATTTATTTTTTTGAGGAATTTCCAAATACCAAAAGCCTTTCAAAACTTGATCTTGTAAATTTTCCTACAAAACTTTTTCTTGCGGATTATAATTATGATGGTTATAAACAATATGAAAAAGAGTTAAAGAAGAAATATAAGAATCTGGAAGAAATAATATGGTGGCCTGTAATCAATGTCAATGAAGGGTACTGGCTTAGCCCATGGACAAAGAGGAGAGCGTTGATCAGAATTATTAATGAATTAAAGAATAAGAAAGTACCAATACTCTGGGATGCGGAGTTTCCTAAAAATAGAAAACTGCTTTTCAGCGAATTTTTCAGGCATTTTAAAAATAAAAAAATTATAAAATCTTTTTTTAGAGGATATGAAGGCGAGATTTATACTGCTGAATATTTTGCTGAAAATAAATTTTTAAAGGGGATTCTTTCTTCAATCTGCCTGAGCTTTGATCCTAAAATTTACAACAATAAAGTTATAAAAATGGTTTATTCTTCTATGATGCCTTTTTCTACTGAAAGTTTTATCAGGAGCGAAATAAAATTTTATAAAGAAAAGTATGGAAAAAGTTTTATGGTTGGCCTTGGTGTTCTCGCTGTCGGCATTAATAAAAATGAAGCATTAATATCGGCAGAGAATCTTGAAAGAGATTTGAAGATATGCAAAGAGCTTGATGTTGGTGGGGTTGTGATTTACAGGCTTGGAGGACTTAACAGAGAATATCTAAAAGTTATAAAAAAATTTACAAAATAACTGCAGAACATTCCAGAAAAAACAGGGAAAATATATAAACTTTGATATTATCTAATGTAATACTATGAAAATAAATAGATTTCACAGACAACTCTTGGGTGCCGCAGGTATAGTTGGTGCTGTATCTGGTATGACATTAATGGTTTTATCAATATTAAAAGAGAGTTATATAGCTGCTTCATTCTCAGGAGGATTAGCTATGGTTGGTATTATTTTAATATCAATTTCACTAGCTGATTAAAATGACAGCAACAAACATAAAAAAAATTTGTTAGATTTAAGTTACAATAAAAACCTGCAGTATCTAAATACCTCAGTCATTCTATTATTTACCTTTATAACTGGGATAATTATAGCTTTATTTACAAAACAACTTAATTTTAATAATAA
>CAYXPX010000046.1:0-1711 GCA_964467335.1 Candidatus Woesearchaeota archaeon
TTTCTAAAAATTTACATAATTCTTTAGAAGATAATAAAGGAAGTTTCATTATACTGTAATTTCCTGTATGCCTACAAATGTAATATTCTCTTCGCTTATCTTTTCTTTTCCTTCATGTTCTACTTCTAAGCACAGTTCAATAGCTTCCTTAATATTCCTCATAAGTTCATCTAGTGTATCTCCTTGACTAAGACAACCTTGTAGCTCAGGAACTTTGCCTATATATCCCCCGTCCTCATCTTGTTCTATAAGTACATGAAACTTTCTTGTCATTGTAACATGATGATAGTAATTAGTATTTATTAACATTGTGGTGGCTCTGCGCCTTACGCAAAATACTTTGTATTTTGGTCCTAGCGGACTCGCCTAACACAGGAAGCCGCCCCATAATTATTTTTTAAATCTACATCAAAATAGAAAAAAGATAATTTTTACTTTTTAAGCAGAAATTCCTTGCGTTAATTTCCATATTTTTCCTTTATTGCAGAATTTCCAGAAATTTTGAAGGGTTTTTCAAAAAAATTTTGGTAGACTATATAAACTGCTGACTGTTCTGGATATATATTTCAAAACATAATATTGCTTTTAAATATAGGCGTTTTATAATTATAGGTGCTGATGTATGGAACCGCAGGGGCAGATTGAAAAATTCAAGGAACTTATAGAGACCCATTACAAGGACAAACTTTATGATTTAGTTAGAAGAGGCGCAAAATCACTTGTTATTTCTTTTTCAGACGTTATGGAATTCAGCCATGAACTTTCTGATGATTTGCTGGAAGATCCTGGAGATACACTAAGGTCTGCTGAGCTGGCTGCAGAACAATTTGAGTTAGGAGATGAAAAGATAAATATAAGGGTAAGGATGAAAGGGCTGCCTTCAAGCCAGAAGATAAAAATAAGTGATGTAAGGAGCGAGCATCTTGGGAAGTTTTTGGCCATTGAGGGAATAGTGAGACAGGCATCAGATGTAAGGCCGCAGGTTACAAATGCGAGATTTGAATGCCCCGGATGCGGAAATACAATTTCAATACTGCAAATCGATACAAAATTCAAAGAACCTTCAAGATGCACATGCGGATGGAGGGGGAAATTCAGATTATTGTCAAAGGACTTAATTGATGTGCAGCACCTGAAAATAGAAGAAGCTCCGGAAGACCTGCAGGGCGGCGAGCAGCCAAAGAGGCTGAGTGTTTTTCTTAAAGAAGATTTAGTAGAACCTAAAATGGAAAGAAGAACTGCGCCAGGCAGCAAAATAGTGATATTTGGAATAGTAGAAGAGGTTCCAATACAACTGAAAACTGGCGCGCAATCTGTAAGATATGACTTAATACTGGAAGCGAACAACATAGAACCGGTTCAGGAAGATTTTAGCGATATAATAATTAACAGAGAAGATGAAGAGTCGATACTGAATTTTTCCAAGCAAGAAAATGTATTTGAAAAATTTGCAAAGGCCATGGCTCCAAGCATATATGGGCATGACAGAATAAAAGAGGCATTAGTTCTTCAGCTGTTTGGGGGATTAAGAAAAGAAAAACCAGACAAAACCACAATAAGAGGGGATTTGCACGTTTTGCTCGTCGGTGATCCAGGCGCCGGAAAAAGTGCTTTACTCCAATTTATGACCAAAGCAGCCCCAAAGTCAAGATTTGTAAGCGGGAAAGGCGCGAGTTCTGCCGGTCTGTGTGTGGCCCCAGACAGCCTGATT
>CAYXPX010000046.1:1721-7447 GCA_964467335.1 Candidatus Woesearchaeota archaeon
TATCTAAAATATCAGACTTAGTTGAATCTAAATTAGAAAATGACTCTAAAATTTACCAAGAAGGCATTTGGTTTTCTGATAATAATAAAACAGGCAATAAAATATTTACTTTAGACCAAAATTTAAAAATTAAGCCAAGACCGATCGAAAGATACTGGAAATTAAATCCTCCGGAATATATGATAAGGCTTGTCACTTCTTATGGAAAGCAGATTGTGACAACCCCGAATACAAAGCTATTTTCTATAAATAATGGCTCAGTTATCTGGAAAGAGGCTGATAGTTTTAATGTAGGCGATCATTTGGCAGGATGCAGGGAATTTAGATTTGAAAATACAAACAAACTTTTAACTATTACACTAATTAAATCTAATCCAATAGTAGAAGGCGTTAAGCCACACATTAAAAATATGATTGATGTTTTGTGCAAAAATAAATCTATGAATATCAGAAAACTATCTGAATATCTTGGCTTGAATGAAAATAAATTGTACCATCATTGGGTAAATCCTCATGCAAAAGGAAATATACATCTGAAAGATTTGCTTAAGCTAGTCCAACTTTCTGGCTACAATCTAGAAAATGTTGCCAGAGATATAACCTTCTTATCATTGAGAAGAGGATGCAGAATGAAAGTTCCTGTTTATTTAAATGAGGATTTTATGCACTTTGCCGGTTTAATCGCCGGCGATGGAGATATAGCAAACAAGCAAGGCATAATTAGGTTTTCCAATAATGACAAAGAATTACATTCAAAGTTTAAATCTTTAGTAAATAATTTATTCGGCTGTGAATGTTACATTTCCAGCATGTCTTCAGATAAAAGGGCAGAAAGCTGGAGATTTGGGTCTAGGATTGCTGTAGAATTATTGGATGAAGTTGGCGTTCCCAGTTCTCCAAAATCTCACAGGATAGACATGAAAAATAAATTGTTAAATTTACCCAATAGTTTATTAAAACCTTTCTTATCTGGTTATTTTGATGCTGACGGAGGACCTGTTGAAAGAAAAATTGGCGGCAGTTATATTGAAGTTGTATCAACAAGCAAGATTTTTTCTAAAAAATTACAATTGGTTTTGCTGAGATTTGGCATTCAATCCAGACTTGTTATAAGACCACCAAAACAGGTATTAAAAAAAGACGGTAAAATAATAGTTTCAAGATACAATAAGAGTATTTTAAAGATTACTGGAAAGAAGTATTTGGAATTGTTTAGAAATAGGATTGGATTTTCTTTAAGCTGCAAAAAACATAAATTAAACAGGATCATCTCTTCTATTTCTAATTATCATACAAACAAGGATTTTATTCCCGGCGCCTTTAATCTATTAAGAAGCATTGCTAAAAAACACAAACTTACAAGCAGGCAGTTATTTGGCTATAAAACAAGCGATTATTTCAGCGGCAGAACAAGATTATCAGTAGACCATTTGAATAAAATTGTCATTAAACTTAATAGTTTTTTGGATAATAATGATGAGGATTTACAAAAATTAAATTTTTTAGTCAGTTCAGACATAATATGGGAAGAGATAACCAAAAAAGAGGAAGTTTATAATCACGATTATAATTTTGTTTACGATCTAACTGTAAAAGATTCGCATAACTTTATAGTAAATGGAATTGTTGTTCATAATACTGCATCAGTGATAAAAGATGAATTTTTAAGAGGATGGGCATTGGAAGCAGGAGCTCTGCCATTGGCTAATCTCGGCATCTGTGTTGTTGATGAACTTGACAAAATAGACAAAGAAGATACTGCTGCCTTACATTCTGCAATGGAGCAGCAGATTATTTCCATAAGTAAGGCGAATATCCAGGCCACCCTAAATTCACAGACTGCTTTACTGGCAGCAGCAAATCCAAAGCTCGGCAGGTTTGATCCTTATACACCAATAGCTTCACAAATAGATTTACCGAGCACTTTAATCAACAGGTTTGATTTAATATTTCCAGTCAGGGATATTCCAAATATAGAAAAAGATGAAAGAATTGCATTGCATGTTTTAGAAGCTTCACAAAAAGAAGAGACATATAATACAGAAGTAAGTTCGCAATTTTTAAGAAAATATGTTGCGTATGCGAAACAAAAAATAAGACCTGCAATGACCAAAGCGGCCATTAATGAAATAAAAAATTTTTATGTGCAATTGAGAAATTCAGGAAGAGAGGAGGGGGGAGTAAGACCAATACCCATATCAGCAAGACAGTTAGAGGGAATAATAAGACTTGCAGAAGCATCAGCAAAATTAAGGCTAGATGACAGGGTAACAAAAGAAGATGCATTGAAAGCAATAGATTTACTGAAACACTGCCTGATGCAGGTTGGATTTGATCCTGAAACAGGTCAGATTGATATTGACAGAATAAGCACTGGAATTACTGCATCTACAAGAAGCAAGATTATTGCTGTTAAGGAGATAATCTCTGAGTTTGATGCAAGAGGAGTAAAACAAATTTCAATGGATGACATTTTAAACAGCGCAATGCAGAAGGGAATAGAGGCTGGCAAAGTTGAGGAAGCAATTGACCAGCTTAAAAAATCAGGAGATATATTTGAACCCAAGAGAGGTTTTATAAGCAAGGTAGGATAAAATGGAAACGCCGACAAGGAATACAGCTTACAAAATATGGATTTCTTCTCTGATCAGGAGCGAGTATGCCAAAGAGGAGGGAGAATTTGGCTCGTGGTACATTAATTTAAATGGAAAAAAGATTTCAAGGGTCAATCTTATATGCAGTGTTGTTGACAGGTATTCAGGCGAGGGTTATGCTTCAATTACTGTTGATGACGGATCTGGAATAATTGCTGTAAAGGCATGGGGTGAGGATACAAAACTGCTTCTTGATTTTGATGTTGGAAACTCTGTTATGGTTGTTGGCAAAGTGAGGCAGTATGGAGGATTGTATATAATTCCTGAAATTGTTAAAAAGCTTGACAATCCTTTCTGGCTGAAATTAAGAAAACTTGAGCTTGTAAAAGAGTATGGCGAGAGCGAAAGAGTTGAGGGCGGTTTTTCAGGGAATGCATCTGAATATACTGCTGAAGATGTTATTGAGGAGAAGGTTGAGAGCGGCAATTCAAGGGAGAAAGTTATTGGGCTTATTGAAAGCCTGGATGCTGGCAGCGGCGCTGATATGGCTGAGGTTATTCAAAACAGCGGGCTGGAAAGCGCTGAAGATGTTATCAGGGAACTTATCCAGGACGGCGCTGTTTTTGAACTGCATAAGGGCAGACTCAGGGCTATGTAGAACAAATGAAATTAAGATAGTAACTTATTCTCTTGTTTTTTGACTTATCCAAACTGATGGCTTTTGTTCTTGAAAAGAAGATTATTCTGAATTGTCTGCTGAGTATTTTTTCAAGCTCTTCTTTTTTGTAAAGTGCACACCACCTTTTTGTGCCAGGAAATTTTTCTTCATTTTCTTTCCATCCTTCTTCTTCGCCTTCTGGAAGACCCAAGAAGAATATACCGCCTGCTTTTAGTATTGGTTTTATTTTTGGCAGCAATGCAATAAATTCTTTTTTTGGCATAAGATGCAATGTTGTGTAACTCCAGACACCATCAAATTTCATATTTAGTTTTTCTATATTTATTATGTCAATCTTTATTGTTTTTAGTCCTTTTTTCTTGCATAAGTTGAGCATATTATCTGAAATGTCGGCGCATAGGACGCTGAATCCTTTTTCTTTAAAGTAAACTGCATCTCTCCCAGGACCTGCTCCCAGATCTATAATATTTGTTCCCTTTAATGAACTTAAAAAAAGGCCTGCTTCTTTCTGTAAATAGTTTTTAAGATAATCTTTTGTTTTTTCTTTATATGATTCTGAATGTGTGTTAAATGTTTTTTCTGCCTCTTTTACAAAATCTTTCATATTATAACTGATTCTCAAAAGGCTTAAATATGTTTTCTTAGTTATGTTTTTATGAAAAGTTATCATGAGATGCTTGATGAGGCGATTGAATCCCTTCCTAAGGAAGTCATACTCACTGAAAGATTTGAAATTCCGAAGGTTACCGGGCATATTCAGGGAAACAAGACAGTGATAACCAACTTCAATAATATACTTGGCTTTTTTAGAAGGGACAGAGACCATTTTCTAAAGTTTTTATTAAAGGAGCTTGCAACACCAGGAACTTTTGACGGCCCAAGACTTGTTTTAGGAAGAAGGGTGAATGCCGGCATGATAAACCAGAAGGTAGAGAGGTATGCGGCAATATATGTTCTATGCTCAAACTGCGGAAAACCTGATACACAAATAATGAACAAGGAGGGAATTAACTACCTTAAATGTTCTGCATGCGGCAACCAGATCAGAATTCAGGAGTGATTTTCTTTTGAATGCAAATATGAAAAATGAAAGACATGCTGACTATTATGAAGCAATTCTGCAGATAAGACCTGCAAGAGAAGATGTTGTGGATTTTATTCTTGATGCGGTTAAAAACAGGAATGATGTGAAGATTTCCAAGGTTGTTGAACTTAAAACAGGCATTGATTTTTATTTAACCAGTCAAAGGTTTTCGCGCGGGGCGCTGGCCAGGGCACTAAGGAAAAAATTTGATGGAATTGTCAAAATAACAAAGAAGATTTACGGCGTTGACAGGCAGACAAGCAGAACACTTTACAGGGCCACGATTTTATTCAGGCTGAGATAGCTTTAAATATTCTTTTTTTTTGTTGTTTTTATGGTTTATAAGAAGGGATTTGAAAAATCAGCTGTTAAAGGCAGCAGGACTGCTGGCGAAGATGAGCAGGAATTTGTTGGGAGAGTCAGGCTGCCAAGAGACAAGGAGACATTAGGCATTCTTGAGCAGAGACTTGGCGGCAGCAGAATGAGGGTGAGATGTGCTGACGGCAAAATCAGAATATGCAGAATTCCCGGGAGACTGAAAAAGAAATTATGGGTAAGGGAGGGAGATACTTTGCTCATAGAACCATGGGAATTTAGCGGCGAGGAAAAGGGAGATGTTGTTTTTAAGTATAACAGGAATCAGGCTGACTGGCTAAAGAGGAATGGCCATTTAAAGGATCTTGAGGTTGTGGAAGAATTTTAAATCTTTTTTCCAAACAACTTATAAATTTTCTGTTTCTTTTATTTTTATGACAGCGAAGGAAAAGTTCAAGACATACAAGAATGTATTTGATGAGAAGACTTTGCGGGTTTTATTCAAGCTTGAGAGCGAGGGCTATTTTGAGGAGCTGAAGAGCCCTGTCAGCATTGGAAAGGAAAGCAATGTTTTTACTGCGCTCAATAAGAAAGGAGACCATATAATTTTAAAAATTTACAGAATAAATGCTGCTGACTTTAAGAGGATGTACAAATATATTTCTTCTGATCCGAGGTTTGAGGGATTGAGCAACCACAGAAGGAAGGTTATTTTTGCATGGGCACAAAGGGAATACAGGAATCTTCTTATTGCGAGCGAGGCAGGAGCAAATGTGCCTGTGCCTTATGCTGTAAAAGACAATGTTCTTGTCATGCAGATGATTGGAGATGGCGGCCTGCCTGCGCCAAGACTTAAGGATTCTCCTCCTAAAAATCCAAAGAAATTTGCAAAAAATCTTTTAAATAACCTGAAAATATTTTATAAAAAAGGATTCGTACACGGGGATTTGAGCGAATACAACATTTTAAACTTCATGGACAGACCTTATATTATAGACCTGAGCCACGGGACTAAAATTAATGCACCAAATGCTGATGAACTTTTTGAGAGAGA
>CAYXPX010000047.1:0-7135 GCA_964467335.1 Candidatus Woesearchaeota archaeon
TTCGCGCCTGCTGCACCCCTTAGGGCTAGGGCCAGTATCTCAGTGCCCTTCTCGGGGCTAGGACTTTCATCCCCCCTACTGATCCTAGGCTTGGTGCGCCTGCAAAAATTTCTATTAATAAGAAATATTCTTTACCACACCAACAACCTAATCAGCCGCCGACTCATCCTTAGGCGTTTCCTTTAAGGAAAAGGACATTCCAGTACCTTCTCCCTGTCTGATATTAGCGTCAGTTTCCCAACGTTATCCCAGACCTAAGGGCAGATTATCGACGTGTTACTGAGCCTTACGCCGGTGTTTCCGAAGAAACCCCTGACTTGCATGGCTTAGTCGGATCCCAATAGCAGCGATCTCCCGCAGGATCAACGGGAATTATTACAGTCGCTATCGGAACTCTCTACTAAGACTATTTCATACTCAAACACAAGTTTAAGCATACATAGTAAAGCGTGAAAATAATTATCATTTTTTCTCACGCATGAATAATAAAGGAAAATAGGTTCACTATTTAAAACTTATTATTTTTTTATCTCTTAGCCTTTCTTCTTCTCTTCTCTTTTCTCATTCTTTTTCTCTGCCACTTCCATCTCATCTGCCTCTTCTTCTTCCATCTCCTTGAAGACCTTTTCATAGCATACCAAATTAAGCAGTTAATATAAAAAGATTGTGTTTTTAAATTTTTAAAAATTGCCTTCAAAAACAATAAATAAAGAGCGCCAAATATATTTTAAAAGACAGTAATCTCTTTATTCTAAGACAAAACAAACAAAAATAAATGGGCACACTTGAAGACAAGATTAAGGGATTTTTTAAGAATAAAGAACTGCACGACAAGCCGATAGTAAGGCATCCTATGCTCTCAGGAATTGCAACATATTTTGCAATGGAATATATAAGAAATAAATCACAGCATCTGAGAGATCTAAAGATTAATGAGGCTTATTCATTGCTGTTGGCATATTCTGCTTATCTAAGTTTCAGTTCAATTAAAGAATATGTTCTTGAACAAAGAAAAAAAGTCCTCAATATTAGGACAGGAATATATGACTGGGTTTTAAACAATCCAAAAATTGCAGGGCTTTTTGGAGCACTGGCTGGAGCCGTTATTACCCACAAAAGTGAAATTGATGTCATAAGATATATACATAATTTGAATGATTCAGAAAAAATTCCAGCAGAACTCTTCGATCCCATGTCAAAAACAATATTTGGAAGGGCAGTTACCGCAGGTCTTCTGACAGAAGCATCTGTAAGGGGACTGAAAAATATAAGAAAAATAAAAAAAAGCATAAGAAAAATGAAAACAAATGCAGCTGAAAAAGCATGGAATTTTATATTTGAGCATCCGCTTCTGCTTTCCTGCGCAGCATCTGTATCTTCATTTTTTTATATTAAAAGCAGGCTTTATGAAATAAACCGTGATTATCAGTTAAGGGCAATGGCCCATGGTGTAAGTGGAAGGAGCCGCTTTGATATTTATCAGGGAAAGCCCCTGGAAGAAATTATAGAATACCCAGAAAGAATGGCAAACCTTTTTTTCATAGAAAGTGGAATGGCATTTCTTGGCACACTTTTTCTTTTGACAGCAGGAGGTTATGTGATGCATACATACAGTATAAGGGAGCATGGATTAAGGGCGCAAAGGTTATACAATGTTGCAGCAGGAAGAAAAAACGCAGCAATAAAAAATCAAGAAGCTCTTGCAGGCCTTCCGAACAGCCTTGAAAAAAGAATAGAAGATATAGCTGAGCTTGGTAACATGTACTACGATGAAGGAAATGAAGAAGAGGCATTTAAACAGTATAGAAGAGCAATGTCTCTTCTCGCAAAAAAATCAGATGATGCAGCATACACAGATTTCATGAGAAAAGTGTTTGGTGTAAGCAGATTAATACGGTGGTACAAAAGAAGAAGAACTCTAAAAACAAAAAAGCAAGAAGACATTAACGAAATTTTTATTGACATCCTGAACAAAGACAGAGGAGCATTAGGAAAAATAAATGAAGGCTTGCATCTGAAAAAGATCCTGCAGCAATTTATCTCTATGCAAAAGCGCTGGAAATTTTTGGCGAAAAAGAGAAAGCAGAAAGACAAAAAGAAAGGGCGGTTGTGTTAAAGCTTGAAGAAAATCCAAACCTGAGTTTGTTGCCTGGAAGCAAAAATCCTGTATTCAGGTTTGAAGAGCCAATGCTTAATGCTGAAGTTATCGCAAAGGCAGGTTCAGAAGAAAGCCTGAAAGAAGAAATATCCCTCACAAAAAGGGCAGAGAGGCTGGTTGCAGACTTTGATGGTTTATATGTGCCGACGCCTATAAGTATAATAGAGCACAATGGCAGAAAATATTATATTATGGAATATGCCTCAGGCGAGCTTCTTTCAGGAAAAATAAAGGATGTTCAAGACAGCACTGAAAAAGATAAAGAAAGAAAAGATTTAGAGCAGAGAATAATAGAAATATCAGGCTTTCTCGGAATGCTGCACGCAGGATTAAATGCAGATTTTATGCCAAGAGACCATATAGAAGCTGTAGAAAAAAAATTAAAAGAAAGGGGAATGGATACTCCACAGATTAAAGATATATGCATCAGCCTTGCACCTTCTGTAAAAAGCCTTGATGCATCTCCTCTTGTATATCATAAAGACGCACATCCTGGAAATTGGTATGCAGATGAATTTGGAATTACAGCGCTTGACTTTGAAGCCAATGGCGCAGTTAGGGCGCAGATTGACATGGCAAAATTGCTTAACAGGCACAGGCTGTTTGATTATTCTGCACAGGCAAGATTTTTAGATTCCTACAGGCAGGCCTTTAAAAAATACTCAAAAAATAAAACAAGAGTCACTGATAGGGTTTTTCATCTTGCCTATCTTAATGCAGTAATAATAACAGCATTCGAAACATACTCAAGCTCAGTAGAAAATACATCAGTTATATCTGATGCGCTCCTAAATGCAGGAGATGCTGTTGAGATAATAAGGCAAGAATTTTCAGAATATTATAAAACCAACAGAACAGCCTATGAAAATTTAAAAAAGCATATGGACAAATTAACATAATTAATATGGATTGTTATAATATGTTATATAATTTCAAAAAATTTATAAGCATGGGAAACATTTCTTCTGTAAATTGAAAAGGAAAGTAATACAGCTTGCAGGCAAAACACATGTCATATCTCTCCCAAGCAGATGGATTAAAAATTTTTGTGTGAAAAAAGGCGATGAGCTGAATCTGGAAGAATTTGGCAATCATCTTGTAATAAAGCCTGCAGAAGCAGAAACAGAATTCAAAAAAATCTCATTAAAAATAGATGGACTAAGAGAGCTATCCCTAAAATATATTATTTCTGCCTTAAATAAAGTTGGCTATGATGAAATAACTGTTTATTTTGAAAGCAGCAAATTTCACCCGACAATAGAGCATCTTGTAAAAAATCATCTGACAGGTTTTATAGTAACAGAACAGACGCCGAAAAAGATGATTTTGAGAAGCATCGCAAATGAAATTGAGTCAGAGTTTAACACTGCACTAAGAAGAACATTTCTTGTAACAATGTCCCTTGCAGAGTCAACGCTGGAAATCATAAAATCAGAAAAGTTCCAGGACCTGAATGCCATGAAAAGCTTGGAACACAGCAGCAACCAGCTGACAAGTTTCTGCCTTCGGCTGATGAATAAGGACATGTACAAAGAGCAGGACAAAAAAATATTTCTTGCAACAGTGATATGGAGCATGGAAAAAATTGCAGATGAATATAATGCTATATGTATAAATCTAATAAACAGCAGAAATCCAGTAAAGGAAGAGCTTCTCAGTCTCTATAAAAATGTTAATGACTTCCTTGGTGCCTATTATTCGCTGATGTTCAATTTTTCTGTGGAAAAACTTAATAATATGGTTGACAGAAGGAATAATTTATTAAAAGACTTTGAAAAAGCATCGCCAAAAACAAAGGAAGAAATAATTCTCACAAACAGGCTATCAACTATAGTGTCAAAGATAGCAGACATGTCATCATCCACTGTTGCGCTTAATCATGAAGAACTTAATTTTGAGCCCATATAAAAAGTCAACAGTAATTATCTCCTAAATCCTTCAGAACATCACTGTGTTTTTCAAAGTACTTTCTTGCTTTTGAAAAAATATTCACTAGTTCTGTGCTGATTGCATTTTTCAAATCCTGCGGATGAAGGTTTTTTTCTGCAAAATCATTCTCTAAAATATTATAATTGTTGTATAAAATATCCCCGCCGAACTTTGCGTTTCTCGCTATTTTTAGTTTGCCATTCACAGGAAATATTATATATTTTGCAAGTTGTAAAATTGGGTTGTCATGGACAATACCCTGCGGACAATAAGCCCCGCCTATTTTTTTTATTATGGAATTTTCACCTTCATAAACCTTAATGCTGCTTTCAGGAACTGAAGCAGACATCTTTACGCCAGGACCTTTCAAAGAAACAACAAGTGGTGTCATAACCTCAACTCTGGGGCGATAGTTCAAAGAAGGCAGAAACTCCCTTGCATAAGTCATGATATGCCTCTGGTCGCTTCCTCCAAGCTGAATATCAACGCCAAGATATTCCTCATCAAGTGCCTGCATTATTGGATATATAAGTTCAGAAACCTTTGGATTTTTCATTCTCGTTACTTCAGAAGCCGCTCTTGTGGCCCTTGAAATTGTTGTTATTGTTGACATCTTAAGAACATCCAGCTGGTAATCTCTAGCAAGCTGAAAGCTGCTTCCCTTAACAAATGCTGGTTTTTCTTCCCATGGAAAGCTTAATTCAATGCATTTTTTGTAATACTCTGCCTTTTGATCCATATCCTCCCACTTGCATTTTAAGTCATCAAGCGCAGCATGCACATCAGCAATTAATATTTTGTTTTTTAATCCTGCAATGTCAAAGTCAAACATTTTTCCAAGCGGAATAAGGTAGCCCATATGAAATGGCCCTGTAGTCGCAATTCCAAGATAAGAAGAAAGACTTTTTTTGGAAGCCAGGGATTTTTTAAGCTCTTCTTCAGTTAATACTTCAGCAGTATTCCTCATTATCAGCTCAAATTTTTTGTTTGCATCCACAACAGCAATACCCAAAAGCCTTATATTAATGTTTCTATGAGATATTGTTTAACAAAAAATGCCAGAATTAATACTTGATCCTGCAGGGTATTTTTTAATCAGAATAAGTCATGAAAAAAAAGAGATAGAAGTAGCATTCTGCAGATATGATGAAATAAAATTCACAAATCCAAAAGCAAGATTCGGCAAAAATATAGTGAATAAAAATTTCTCCTCAGGAGATTATAAAAAAATTTTAGAATGGATAAAAAAAAATAAGTTATGTTCAAGGGAAGACCACTATAATTATCTTAAAAAAGAATTAAAAAAAGCAGAAGAATGTTTGCAAAAAGGAGAAAAATACGTTCAGGATTAGATTTTAATAATTTTTGTAGATCAATCCAATTCATCGAAAAGTTCATTGATATAATCCATAGAACCATCATTTGTGATTACAACATCAAATTTACTTTTGTATAATGCAAGTTTATTTTCAATATTTTCATTTAGAAATCCAATTTTTACAATCAAGTTAACGTCTAAATCATCAACCATGCCTAGATCTCCTAAAGAATCTCCTAAAAGAATTACATTATTTCTATTGGAAATTAAATGCCTGTATTCTTTATTTTTTATTTTAGTTTCTGATTTATTCATTGCATGTATTATTCTGTCCTTATATCCGGTTGCATATCCTTCTGGATCAAAATTAAAAGTATTTGACAAAATGTGAATATTGGGCGTCAATTTATTCTCTTTTTCTAGATATCCTTCTATCAAATTTCCAATTCCTGAGGAAAAAATTAATAAAGGTACATTATGTGAATTCAAATAATCCAAAAAATAAAGTGTACCATCTCTAAAAATTTTTGGATATCTTTTTAATATATCCTCAATGATTTTCCTATGCATGCCGGATTTAACAAGCAATTTTTCATGAGTTTCCCACCATTCTTGCATTTTTTTAAACTTTAAATCATGGTTTAGCGTTTCATCAATTTCTATTGGATGATACTTGTCAAATAGAGCAAAAGCTTTTTTTGGGTAATCTTTAGTAAGATATCCTCCTTCACGAATTAAAGCAATAGTAGATGGAATTTTCTTTCCTTCATAAAAACATTTTGTCAAAGTTCGATCAAAATCAGAAACCACATGTAATCTATCAAAACCCTGAGATTTAATTTCTTTAATTTTTTGTTGAAGTAATTCCCTATTATGATAATAAACTTGTTCCATAATCATGATAATTTAGGTATAATCGCCGCCTAAATATACTCTAACAAACGCCTGGCTTTAGATAAATCTTCTGATTTCATAGCCCTGTTTAACTCTCTCTCAGCCTCTGCCTGTATACTTAATGCATCATCTAAAGTCATGACTCTCCCTTCGACAGGAGTTGCTCTGCTTTTGTCTATTGAATACAAGCCAGCAGCTAAATTTTTATCATCCCTAGTATAAGGCCTCCAGTCCGGCCAAAAAGCAGGTCCGATCCTTAAATCTATATTTAGAAACTCAAATCTCTTGTTCATTTCTGCACTCTGTGATACACCTAAAACATTGCAAAAATAATAAAACTCTGTCATTAGACTGCAAAGGATAAATAACTAATATTTAAAACTATGGATGAGTGAACCAGAACTTGTAAACACTCTCATAAACAGAGTCTAGAACGCAGTAGAACATCCTCTCAGCCTGCACAATGTCTCCCGGCTTCAAACTTACAACTGAAGACTCAGCAGCACACCTGGCAATCCTCCCGTCATCCATAATGACTTCTGCATTAACAAAATCCTCAGCAGGAACATAATGCATAATCATTCCTTTGTTTTTAGAATTTTTATATTCTTCATAATTCTCGCTGTGAAAAACAAAATCCTTTCCTTTTTTTGTAAAATTAAGGCAGTCCATCAGCCTGTTTATCCTCCCATTTTCAAGTTTTTCAAAATCCTTTTTTGAAACAAGAAATTTGCCTGAAGTCAGGAATTTTCTGCTTCCTCTTTCTGGAAAGTCAGGATGCAGTCTCAAAGAAACTTCCTTTTTAGGAGCTCCCTGAATTGTCATTTCAGCAGGAT
>CAYXPX010000048.1:0-7106 GCA_964467335.1 Candidatus Woesearchaeota archaeon
ATTAAGTCACAAAATGAAAGAAAAAAATTAGAGGAAATAAAAAAAGAATTGTATAAATTAAGTTATTATTCAGCAACGTTCAATCACCTGTACAAAGATGTATTTTCAAGGAATTTGGAGGGTGTCCAGGTGCAGGATGGAAGGGAATTGATAAAAAAAGACCTCCTAAAAAAAGGGGTTATAGATCTTTATTATCAGCTTACTGGAAAAGTTGTATGCAGGTGCCTGACAGAAGCAATAGTAAAAATAGTTTCAGATCAGTGGTTTATTGATTATGGAAACGAAGAATGGAAAAAAGCAGCGCATAAATGCCTGGACAGGATGGTTCTTTCTCCTGAAAAATCAAGGCAGCAGTTTGAATATGTAATTGATTGGCTCAAGGCATGGGCCTGCACTCATGAGGAAGGATTGGGTACAAGGCTTCCTTGGGATGAAAAATGGCTCATAGAAAGCCTCTCAGATTCAACAATCTACATGGCATACTATACGATAGCGCATTTGATAAAGGAAATCCATCCAGAAAAAATAGATGACAATTTTTTTGATTATGTTTTTTTGGGAAAGGGAAAAAAGCCGGATATAAAAAATATTGAAAAAATAAAAAAAGAGTTTGAATACTGGTATCCTGTGGATTTTAGAAATTCAGGAAAGGACCTTATACAAAATCATCTCGCATTTTTTATTTTTAACCATGTTGCCGTATTTCCTGAAAAATTCTGGCCTAAAGGCATAGGTGTAAACGGCTGGACAATGGTAGACGGCAGGAAAATGTCAAAATCTCTTGGCAATTTTATGACAATAAGGGAAGCAGTGGAAAAATACTCGGCAGACATTGCGAGATTTACAATGCTTAATGGTGGCGAAGATATGGATGATCCTAACTGGGATTCAAATTTTGCTTCGTCTATGCAGCAGAAATTATTGCAGTTGCTGGAAGGATATAGGGAAAATTATAATGTGGGATCTGATGAATACGCAAATACAGAAAGATTGTTTGAATAAAGAATCAATTCAGCAATTATGCAGGCAACAGAGGCTGCAGAACAGACAAAATTCAGGACATTGGTGCAAAAATCCTATTTTGACATGCAGAAGCACCTGAAGGCATACCTGAAAAATAAAAAAGAGCCAAATAAAAAATTGATAAATTTTTACATAGAAAGCCAGATTAAGATGATGTCATTGTTTGCGCCGTTTGCAGCAGAAGAAGCCTGGCATTTTATAGGAAAAAAATCATTCGTCTCCCTGGAAAAATGGCCTGTTGCAGATGAATCAAAGATTGACATGGAGCTTGAATATATGGAGGGAGTTATTGAGAATACAAAAGATGATATAAAATATGTTAAAGGTTTAATAAAAATAGAAAATCCGAAGAAGATTGTTATAATAGTCGCTCAAAATTGGAAATATGAACTCTACAAAAGGATATTATCAGAAAAAACAAATAATCCAAATGAATTGATTGGAAAAATCATGAAAACAGATTTGAAAAAATACGGAAAGGAAATAGCAAAAATAATTCCCAAAATAATCGGCAGGCTGCCTGAAAGAATTGTTGAAAAAGATTATGAACTAAAGGTTTTCAGTGAAGGCAAATCAAGAATAGAAAAAGAATTTAATTGTAAGATAAGTGTGGAAGACGCAGATAAATTTAAGCACGAGAAATCAAGCTTTGCATTGCCTGGAAAGCCTGCAATTTTTATAGAGTAAAATGAAAATCGAATTTAATAATTTAATACCATACATAGACAAATTATTTTTAAGATATTACAAATTACATTACAAAAAATTCTTTGGCGAAGAATTTGATGAGAGTTTAGATTCAGATCTTAGGCGCATTTTGCCAGGTGCAGGAGGCGACTGTTTGCATAGTGCAAGAAATTTGATAAAGGAATTTATTGCAACAGGAGATTATGATATATTGCCGCAGTTCTCAGATAGAATGTTTGGTATAAGGTTTATTGTAGACATTAAAAAAATTTCAAATGACACAGCAGACATAAAAATAGAGATTCTCGACAATCCGCAAAATACAAGAATCAGAAAATGTGTTTCTTTTGTAATTAAAAAATTACAGAGAGAAGGTTTTGATGTAAATTTGTTGTGATTATCTGTAATAGAATAAAAATATAGCCTAAAAGAAACTGCTGAGTTTGGTTTGATTTTTCAATCTGAACAAAATCATGCTTTCTCTTAGCTGGCAGTTAATGTCATATCTAAATTTATCCATTATTATTTTTCTTCCAAAATCAAGCATCTCTTTTTTATTTTCAAATTCCCACATCTGGCTGGTCAATGCTTTTCTGACAGCCTGCCTCACAACAAAAACACCAAGGGGCATGCTGTATTCAGATGTTACATATCTCAGCAATAAACAGCTTCCCTGTATTTTTAGTCTTTTCAGTTCTTCCAGCAGGCTTAATCTGGCAGCATAATAACCGCCGACAGTGTTGCTAGCATAGTCCTTTCTCCCACAGTAATTTTCATGGTCTGTGGCAGTGTAGATTTTTTCATCAGGTCCGGCAAGATTGTCAGGCATGGCACTCTCAAACAGTTCATAGCTCCAGACATCTGGAAATAAAAATATTAAATAATAATTTCCAAAGTAACTGCCAAAATAAAGCCTGTGTTTTTTAATGGCAGGATAATTTTTTATTTCTTGGATATGTTCTTTTCCTATTGTGTCATCAGTTGCAGTTATGCTCCATCGGCTTGGAACTAGCTTTCTGTTATATTTCATTCCCATAACGCCAATGCTTAGCAGTTGGCTTAGCTGATACTCAGAAAAACCGCTTTTTGATAATGAAAGCAGGGCATCAGCAGCCTTTAGGTCTGTGTCATAAAAAACCCTCTCAATTTTATTGTTTAATCTGATGTTGTCAGTGGTATTTATTTTGTTTATCTCTCCGCTTGGCCCAAAAGGCAGGTGGATGTTGTCTAACATTAGTTTTGGCCTCAATTTTTTCTTTAACTCTACTTCAACAGTTGTGGTTTTGCTGCTCATGGCTATTTCCTGCGCTAGTTCTAAATATTTGTTGCTGTTTCTGACATCAAAAATGCCTAAAATCTTTCTTGCATTAATTAGGTTTGCTCTTAATTCTGCAATTTTTTTAATATCATAATTGTTTTCATACCAGTAATTTGGGTTGTCGTACTTCCATGCTTCTTCTTTGCCATCCAAAGGGCTCAAAATGCCGACGTTTGCTTTTTTGCTGCTGATATATTTGCTTCCAACAAAAACAGTTGGAGGGGTATTTCCTGTAAATTCTTTGTTGACTATATCCAGGGATTTGATTTTAATGTCTTTGATCCATGGGCTTTTGGATTTTAGCATGACCATATCCAATAAAAGATTTTGGTCTTTAAATAAATTAGCATACAAAAACAGGCATAAAGGATAAGATTTTATGGTTTCACATGAAACTACAATGAGGTTTCAAATGAACCATAAGATTTATATATGGGTTTCACATGAAACTACAATGAGGTTTCAACTGAACATTGAAAATAGAAGACCATTATAAAAGATTAAATGAGAGTTTGGAGGTTATAAAAGAAGGTATAGAAAGAGGTTTGCTTGAGAGACAGAGAACTATAGGTTTCAGTGCTTCTGCAGCGTGCGCAGATATGCTTGAGATTTTGTTGCATAAAAAAGGGCTGATAGACCCTGGGTTTATAATAAAACATGAATGGTTCAAATCAAAGAAAAAAATAGAAGAAAAATTTCCATTTGATTTTAAGGAAAAAGAAAAGATTCTTTCATTGATTTCTAGCATAGAAGAAAAAAGGAATATCTTGTGTTATGGAAAACCGCAGAAAGAAGAATTTATACGTAAATTAATAGAAGATTTTAGAAAATTAGAAAAAGAGTTTAAGGAGCTGGTATAATGGTTAATGACCTTATTTCTTACGCAATTGATTTTGTGTCATTTTTGATAAAGGAAGTTAAGGATATTGGTAGTATAAAGAATGTAATATTATTTGGATCTGTAGCTAGAGGCGAAGCAGGCAAAGAAAGCGATGTTGATATTTTTATTGATCTGGTTAAAAAAAGTAAAAAAGAAGAAGAAAAAATAAAAAAGATTCAGAATAGATTTATGGGGTCAGCAAAATACAAAAATTACTGGAAACTGCTTGGTATAGAGAATAATATAAATTTAATAATTGGAAAGATAGATGAATGGGAAGAATTAAAGCCGAGTATTATATCAAACGGAATAATATTATACAGCAAATTTAAGGCAGATGTTAAGGCAGGGAAACACCTTGTTTTTTTAATATGGGAAAATATAAGCCCAAATACAAAAAGAGTTTTGTTTAACAAGCAGATGTTTGGTTACAGGCAGAGAGGAAAATATTACAAGGGATTAATTGAAAAATATGGCGGACAGCGCCTAGGGAAAGGCTGCATATCTATCTCTCTTGAAAATTTCTTGGTATTTCACAAAATATTCAAAAAATACAAGATTGGCGTAAAAATAAAAAAGGTTGTTGAATATTAAACAAAATTTAGAAAAAAGCGCCTGTAAATCAAGGCAATAATTTTATAAATCAGATAGTTGTAAATTTCTTATGCCAAGGCAGACAAAATATGAAAAATTAGGATTCAAGGCAGGGTTAGAATGCCATCAGCAAATAGAAGCTGGCGGAAAATTATTTTGCAGATGCCAATGTATAATAAAAGATGGGGATAATGATTTTACATTCAGGCGTAAACTAAGGGCATCAGCATCCGAGCTGGGCGAGATGGATCCTGCTGCAATGTATGAATTAGCTAAGGGAAAATATTTTGTTTATAATGGATATAATGATGCAAATTGCTTGGTTGAGATGGACGAATCTCCTCCTGAAGAATTAAATAAGGATGCTTTGAATATAGCGTTGCAGGTTGCTCTGCTGTTAAATGCAGCGCCTGTTGATGCAGTGCAGTTCATGAGAAAAGTTGTGATTGATGGCAGCAACGTTTCAGGTTTTCAAAGAACTGCAGTAATAGCAACAAATGGTTTTATAGAAACATCTCAGGGTAAAATTTCTATCCCTACAATATGTCTTGAAGAGGAGGCAGCAAAAAAAATCGAGGACACAGGAGAGTACAGGACATATAATATTTCAAGAATGGGAATCCCCTTGATTGAAATTGCAACAAGTCCGGATATAAAATCTCCAGGGCACGCAAAGGAAACAGCTGAAAAGATAGGCATGGTGTTAAGGTCAGTAAAGGGAATAAAAAGAGGATTGGGAAGTATAAGGCAGGACGTAAATCTTAGCATAAAAGGCCACCCGAGGGTTGAAATAAAGGGATTTCAGGATCTGAAGAGCATACCGGATGTTATGGAATTTGAGATCAGGAGGCAGCAGGCATTAAAAAAGAAACACCAGAGGTTAAAGCCTGAAGTGAGGAAAGCAGAGCCTGACTTTAAAACTTCCTTCCTGAGGCCGATGCCTGGAGCAGCAAGGATGTATCCTGAAACAGATGTTCCATTAATAAAAATAACAAAAGAGTTTCTTGGCGCAATAAAGCTGCCTGAATTAATTGCTGAGAAAGTTGCAAATTTGGAGGAAAAATATGGATTGCCAGAAGAACTTGCCAGGGAAATAATAAAAAATGAAATTGATATTTCATCCTATGCTGAAAAATACAAAAATATAGAGCCAAAAACAATTGCCCACATTATTATAGAAATTCCAAAAGAAATAAAATCAAGATTTAGTCTTGATTCATCAAAGTTGAAGGACAGGGAATTTGATGGTGTTCTTAGATTAATAAATGAAAATAAAATAGATAAAAGCAGCGCTGTAGATGTATTGGCAGATTTGATAAAAGAGGGAAAAATTGATTTTAAAAAATATGAAAAAATATCTGATAAGGATCTCGAAAGGCAGATAAGGAAAATAGCAGAAAAAAACAAAGGTGCCTCTTTTGGAGCCATGATGGGAGAGGCAATGAGATTGTTTAAGGGAAAGGCAGAGCCCAAAAAAATATCTGAATTGGTTAAGAAATATTCAGTGTAAAAATTTGAATTGGGTTGTGTGTGAATCTAATGTTAATAAAAAAAGCGAAGAAGTCGCAAATGAGCTTGACAGTGGGTATGTTAGTTCGTTGTTGTGTCGTTAGTGGGGGATTTCCGTCAGTAGTTTAGGGTTGATGGGGCAATTCGTCAAAAAACGCAACATTTATATATTATTCATATTTATTGAATGATTATTCACTTATATTGAAAGATGATACCGAAAAACACTGCAATGGTGGTAATGTTTCTGCTAAGGAACACGGACAAATTTGGTTATAACATTAATCAGATTGCTAAGCTGAATAAGATTAGTGTAGGCAGTGCATTCAAAATTCTTAAGGAACTTGAGAAAGATAGGTTGATTATAAAGAATGAAATCAGCAACGCCTCTCATTATAAGCTTGATTTTGATAATCCTGAAACGAAAAAGTTATGTGAGCTTCTACTTTTAGCAGAAAAGAGAACTCTTAGGGGGTATGCAAAGTTATATGCAGATGAAGTTATAAAATTTAAAGATACGGAGATGATGCTTATTTTTGGTTCTGTCCTAAGAGGAAAAGAGTTTAATGATGTAGATGTTCTATTTATTACCAATCAAGTTAAAAAAGTAAATAATTTTTGTCTTGAGATATCTAAGGTGAAAACAAAGCCAGTTGTTCCATTAATTATGAAGCAGGAAGATTTAATAAAAGCGCTAAAACAAAAGAAAGAGGCCGTCATAAACATGATGAAAGAAGGGATTGTGCTTAAGGGAGAATCTGTATTTTTGGAGATCTTAAAAAATGTTAATTCATAAGCAAAAACTGGATTGGTGCTTGGCAAAAGAAACAAGAATGCGGAAGATTAAATCAAATGACAAACTATCACAAGAGCATCTTGATAAAGCAAAACACAATCTTCGGGCAGCAGACTATAACATTAAAGGTGGTTTTAGCGATTGGGGTGTTTCACAATTTTATTATTCTATGTACCATGCTTTGCTTGCAGTGCTTTTCAAGCTTGGCTATGAATCTAAAAACCACGAATGTACAATAAATGCGGTTGAATATTTGATAGAAGAAGGAAAGATTAATCTTGATCTGAAAGATATTGCTT
>CAYXPX010000049.1:0-6740 GCA_964467335.1 Candidatus Woesearchaeota archaeon
AGGCACGGATATGAATTAATCCTGTCGCTTAAAGAAAAAATCGGAAAAACAGTAAGTCCGAGCCAGGTATATCCGTTCCTTAATTTATTGGAAAAAAATAAAAAAATAAAAGTCAAGAAAAAAGGGTGGAAAGACAAAAAAATTTACATATTGACGAAAAAAGGGGAAGATTTTGTAAGAACACATTTGGAAAGATTTGGAAATCTGTTGAATATAGCTATAAAGCCAAAATTGTCTACATGTGCCCATTGTGGTTGTAAGATTTATTCAGGAGGTTACAAAGTAAAAAATGGCAGAAAAAAAATAACATTCTGTTGCCATTTCTGTGCTGAAGCCTGTAAATGAAAAAAATATATAAAATAACAGGAATGCACTGCGCCTCCTGCGCCAGTAAGATTGAAGGATGCATCAGGAAAATTCCAGGAATAAAAAGCGCCTCTGTAAATTTCGCTGCAGAAAAGCTTTATGTTGAGGGAAAGATAGATTATAAAACAATAAAAGATGGAGTTTCAAAAGCAGGTGATTATAAAATAGCAGAAGAAAATTCTAAAAATAAGGAGCAGACAACAACATTTTATGTGAAGGGCCTGGACAATCCCCACTGCGCCATGACCATTGAAAACGCTGTAAAAAAAATTGATGGCGTTAAAGATATAAAACTGAACACAAACACGCACAAAGCAGCAGTCAGGTATACAGCATCAAAAGAGAGTATCATAAAAGCCATTAATGATGCAAGTTATGAAATTTTAGGGGAAGAGGAAACAGAGGAAGAAGCAGAAATTAAGGAGATGAATGCTGCTAAAAAAAGAATGTGGCTTGCATGGAGTTTAGCAATTCCCATAGCAATAATTGGTTTGTTATTTGAAAGGGTTCTAGGTTTGGAGAATTTATTTATCAGGATAATTCCATTAATTCTTGCTTTTCCAATTTTGTTTATAATAGGCTTTCCAACCTTAAGATCTGCAGTAAAATCAGTAAAATATCTTTCTTTTAACATGGATGTTTTGATTAGTTTGGGTACAGTTATAGCTTTTTTAACTGGAATTTTAAGATTTTTTTTGCCGATAGAAGATTATTCTGGAATTGGCGGAATGATTATGGCCTTTTTTTTGACAGGGAGATATATTGAAGCAAAAGCAAGAGGAAGAGCTTCACAGGCAATTAAAAAATTGTTAAATCTCGAAGCTAAGACTGCAGTTATTCTGGTGAAGGGAAAAGAAAAAGAAGTTAGAATTGATGAGGTTAAGATTGGTGATCTAATGGTTGTAAAACCCGGAGGAAAAATTCCTACAGATGGAATTGTAGTGAAAGGCGAGTCTGCTGTCGATGAATCAATGGTTTCTGGTGAGAGTCTGCCTGTAGATAAAAAGAAAGATGATAAAGTTATAGGCGCAACCATAAATCAGGACGGAATATTATATATAAAGGCTGAAAAAATTGGCAGGGACACATTCTTAAGCCAGATTATTAAACTTGTGGAAGAAGCACAGGGAACTAAGATTCCAATTCAGGCATTCGCTGATAAAATTACTGGTTATTTCGTTCCTATAGTGATAATAATCTCTGTATTAACATTTTTTATATGGCTGATATTTCCTGAATTCATGAAGGGCATAGTTTCTGTTTTTTCTTTTATTCCATGGATTAATTTAAACGCAGACCCAGTCACTCTTGCACTGCTCGCAGGCATTGCTGTTCTGGTAATTGCCTGTCCCTGCGCTTTAGGTTTGGCAACGCCCACAGCGCTGATGGTAGGTTCTGGTATGGGTGCAGAAAAAGGAATTTTAATCAAAAGAGGTGAGGCAATTCAGACAATGAAAGACATTAAAATTATGGTGTTTGACAAAACAGGCACAATCACAAAGGGAAAACCTGAAGTTACAGATATAATTTCCATAGAAAATAATAAAAACGAACTTCTTGGTCTTGCTGCTTCAGTAGAAAAATTTTCAGAGCACCCGCTTGCTAAGGCAGTTGTAAAAAAAGCAGAAAAAGAAAAAATAAGATTAAATCATGTTAAAAATTTCAAAATTTTAAGAGGCAGAGGGGCAAAGGCTGTAATTAATGGAAAGCCTGTCCTCATAGGAAACAGGAGGTTAATGGCAGAAAATAAGATTGAAATGGGTAAATTTAAAAGTAAAATTTCAGAATTGGAAAATCAGGGAAAAACTGCAATGATCCTTGTTTACAACAATAAAATTGCAGGCATTATTGCAGTTGCAGATACAGTAAAGGAAGACTCTAAAGAGACAGTATCAAGCCTGAATTCAATGGGCTTTAAAACAGTCATGATAACAGGCGACAATGAAAAAACAGCAGCTGCAATAGCAGAACAGGTTGGCATAAAGCAGGTTATCTCAAATGTGCTGCCTGAAGAAAAGGAAAATAAAATAAAAGAGCTGCAGAAGGAGGGAATGGTTGCTTTTGTTGGCGATGGCATTAATGACGCCCCTGCAATTAAGCAGGCAAATGTCGGCATAGCAATTGGCACAGGAACAGATATTGCAATAGAAGCAGGAGATATTGTTTTAGTCAGGGGAAACTTGACAGGAGTTGTTTCAGCAGTAAAACTTTCCAAAGCAACATTCAGCAAGATAAAACAAAATTTATTTTGGGCATATTTTTACAACACAGTTGCTGTGCCGCTTGCAGTAATTGGAATTATGCACCCAGTAATAGCAGAAATAGCAATGGCTTCCTCATCAATAACAGTGGTAGGAAATGCAAATATTTTAAGAAGGAAGAAAATATAATAATCACCACGACAAATTCCTGGATAAAATTCTTAAGCTGTGATGCAGTTTGGAAAATCCGCTTATGCTTGTTCCAACAGCTATATTTTTCTTCTTTGCAATGTTGTCTAAAAATTCATCAATGTTTTCTGCATTGGAAGCAGTAAGGGCTTTTCCAAGGTAAACTAAATCATGAGCATCGCTTGCCCCAGTAACCCCTTTGTCAAGCTCCTTTGCCCACAGCACAGCCTTTTCATTTGCCTCCTGGCTCATTACTGAATTTATTGCCTCAATGCCGTGAATATATCTCAGCAATTTTGGATGATTGTTCATGAAAGTAAAGCTGTTCTTCGGCCTTACAGTCATCGGATGCGGCAGAACAACAATGCAGTTATGTTTCTTTAAGTCAGAAAGAAGCTCCTCGCTTGACCAATTTAATTTCCTTAAGTTGAAAACCCGCGTGCTTAAATGGTGTCCCTTTATGTGCTTATTGTAAAATTCCTCCATGCTTCCAGTATCATAAAAATAAGCAAGAAAATCTATTGCATCAGAGCTTGTTATCTCCACCCCGGGTATTGCAAAAGGCAGTTCCCTGCAGGCCATTAAAGACGCTTCTATTGCATTATGGTCTGTTATTGAAATTCCAATTTTCAGTTTTTTCGCCATTTTTATGACATCTGCAGGATTATTCATGCCGTCAGATATGTTTGTATGGCAGTGCATGTCTACCTTGGCCATGTCTTTTATTGGCGCATAAGAATCTGCATTGGTAAATACAACTTCAACCATGTTCCTCGGATAAACTTCAAATTATTAAACATTTCTAAAGCTGATTAAGTAACTATTTAAATAATAAAAAGACAAAAACTGTATGTTAGACAGATACAGAAACTGGTTTTATAAAACAAGGTTTTCTGTATTTGTGTCAGCGCTTGTGAAATCAAGGGTGCATCCGAATCTTTTAACTGTCTTGGGTCTTGTTTTTGGCATATTTGCAGCCTACCTTATTTTCAAAAGATACTTTTTGATCTCAATAATTTTCCTGATATTAACAGCCTTGTGCGACATGTGCGACGGGTGGGTTGCAAGGCTAAGCAAAAAAACAACAAAATTCGGCGTAATATTTGATGTTACAGTCGACAAGTATGTTGAAGGTTTTGTGGGCCTGGCATTCGCATTTGTATCTCCGCAAGTCATTTTTCCTGCCTATGTATGGGTTGTGATTGCTGTATTTGGATCAATAATAATAAGCCTGGTTTCAAATATTGGCTTTTATTTAAGCAAAAAAAGTTCGTTTAAGATTGTTTCAAGATTTGACAGGGGTGTTTTGATAGTTTTAGGCTTGTTGCTGGCAAGATTTTTCGGAAACATTTTTCTTACATATATAGTTATCCTGATAGCTATTTTAAGTCATCTGACAGTTTTGAGCATGATAACTGATTATTATAAAATTCTAAAAGAAAATAATTTATAGAATTTGTATATGCTGTATCAAAAATCATTCTCTTTCTTGCTAAAAAATAAATAATTTCTATTAATTTTGAAAGATTTCCAAAAATTCTTACTAAAGCAATATAAAGTTCTAAAAAAACAAAATACAAGAATTAGACAAATTAATATAGGACTATGGCACTATGGAATATATGGGTATTACCACAATACAATTGGATGAAAGCACTGCAAAATTGCTTAAAATGTATAAGGAGCAGCATAAATTGAAAAACTATGATGAAGTAGTAAGGGTCCTGTTAGGAAGAGGTTTAGGAGAATATGCCAAAAAGTTTAGAGGCATGCTTGGCAAAAAAATATCGCATGAAGAACTTATGAAAGGCTTAAGAGATAAAACAGACAGGTATTAAAAAATGAAATTTGTAGATTCATCAGTTTGGTTATCCCACATAGCCGGCACTAGAAAAGATGCAAGTCAATTAGTAGAAAGCAACATTGAACTATTTTCTTCTGTATTAACCCTTTTTGAAGTTAAAAGGCGGTTGCTAAACCTAAAAATCAATAAAGGTTTTATAGAAACGGCATTGGATTTTATTAAAATTAGATCTATAATTGTTAATATTAATGAAGACATAGTTAATAAGGCTGTTGATTTGTCTGTAAAGAATAGGCTTCATGCAGTTGATTCTATGATATATGCTTCAGCTTTGTCTTTGGATGTTAAGCTGGTAACAGCAGATAATGATTTTAGAAATTTAGACAATGTTGAAATTATAGATAAATAATTTAATTTTAGCAGGTCAACAAAATTCTAAAAGAAAATAATTTATAGAATTTGTATAGGTTGCACCAAAGATTATATAGGCAGAAGTAAATACTATTTGTTATGGGAAATCCTTTTTTATTGCAGGCATGTTTGAGATTAAATGAAAAAGAATTGCCTAAGGCTCTTGAGTTTGGTAAAGAATATAATTTTAAAAAAGACGGGCATAGATTATACCAAATAAATGTTCCGATGGATTTACGAACAGAAGATTGGAAGTTTTTAGGCAGAATTATAATAACAGAATATACTGTGGGAAAAAATAGAACCGAAGGAACTTTTGTTTTAGTTAAAAAATTTAGTGAGAATGAAAAGGAAATTATATCAAAATCTTATGTATCAGATGAAGAAGTTAAAAAAGCAGTGAAAAAATTAAGCGGCGCACAGGCAGCAATATAAATTCTAATCCTTCGGGCGTTTAGTAATCGCAGGCTGAACACCTCGTTGCCTTGGTGCTTACACCCCGATCCTATCAATCTTCTCTTTTAGAAGAGCCCTAAAAAGGTGTCTCTTTTTGAGGATGGCTTCCCACTTAGATGCATTCAGTGGTTATCCATACGAGGCGTAGCTGCTCGGCCTGCCTTGTCAGACAACCGATAGACCAGTGGCCTCGAATCACCGTTCCTTTCGTACTAGATGATCCTTCCTCTCAGACACCAACACCTCTAGCAGATATAGAACAAACTGTCTCGCGCACGTTAATCCATTCTTATGATTTTGAATGGCGTGGACTATACCATCATCCTTTGCTTGCTTCAAAGGAGATCGGCGTATTAGCCTTGTTTTGTATAATAATACCTAAACAAAACTCTCAACTTTCGTTTCAGTCTCTACAGGGGTATAGTCTTACTTACAGTTTCATATGTTACTTTTCTTTTCTTAGAGTAATTTAATACCTTAAACTTGTCAACAAGTTTGCAGATATCTAAGAAATCTTTATGAGATTTTTTATCTCCAAGTTTTTCTAGAATTTCTAATCCTAATTCAACTTGTTTCTTCTTTAGTTTCACATATGGCTGTAGAAGTAAAAGAATTCTTCTAACTTCCCTTGACTCAACAATTGTATAGTCGCTGATTCCTGTTTTTCTGTGACGAATATATCCAGCACCAAATAATTTCTTCAACCATTCCAAGATTTCTTTATTTTCAGTTTTTTGATAAAAAGCAACGCTGCTTCTTATTTGAAACTTATCTTTATAATCTTGTTTGGGGATTATTTGGAAGAATATGCTTCCGTCACCATCCAAGAATCCTGCGATATAAGCAATAATTGTCGAGTCCATAAGACTAACCTTCCCTCGGTATTGCCATAATCTTTAACAGTTATAAAGATTAAGGTTTCACCGATATGAGCCGATTTAATTTTTCATAACCTTGCAGTCATGCAACGCCTGTGTTGACGTTTTGAACCCAGCTCACGATCCCTTTTAATGGGTGAACACCCCCACCCTTGGCCGCCTACAGTGCGGCTTAAAGGAATCGCGAACAATACACGATAGCTATCACTAAGACCATTAAAGGCTATAGCTTTAGCAAGAGTTATAGTTCTCACTACCTGCCTCTTGATGTAAAAAACCCCTAACTTCTCGGATAACTTTTCGCGAATCGCTCGCAATTCCTTCAAATGCCGTCATTCTGCACGGCCAGGTTAGGAAGAGCAGACGTCGATGCTTTGCCATAGAAAAATTAATTTCTATGATAGCAAACCGCGCCGTCGATTTGAGCTCTTAGGC
>CAYXPX010000050.1:0-6420 GCA_964467335.1 Candidatus Woesearchaeota archaeon
CATTTCCTTCTAACAAGGCAGTTAATATTCTTATTACTTCTTTTTGTTTTTGTGATGGATTTGCTATGTCTTCAAGTTTACAATCCCTATATTTTTTTGGTACAGAACAATACCTGGAAACCACATCCCTATGCCCTACTCCAACTAATTCGCTTACTACTTCAATTTCTTTTTCTCTAAATTCTTCTGGGATAAATGATTTCCCAATAAAACTAACTTTTTTATCCATCATGGGTTTTATTAATTTTGTATCGACCATTTTGAATTCCTTAAAACTAGTGTAGTGCAGTATTTATAAAGCTTTCTATTTGTTATTACTGTATAGTAAATATTATAAATGGGAGGAATTACACTAGTTATATATACTTAAAATGAAATTCAAACTTATGGAAAAGAAACTGAAGGTTTTGGCTGCGGGATGCATTCACGGAGATAGTTCTCTAGTGCAAAAACTGGCAGACAAGTCTGAGAGGGAGAACGTAGATATTGTGTTATTATGCGGCGATTTGACCTTGGGACAGAATGAAACCAAGAATATTATAAAACCATTTAAAGATAAGGGAAAGCCTGTTTTGTTTGTTACAGGAAACCATGACGGTGTTGTTTTAGGCGATTTTCTTGCTGATTATTACAATGCAAGGCACTTACATGGAAGCCATGCAGTTTATAATAATGTTGGATTATTTGGGGCAGGTCTGGCTAATATTGGTCTGGATGCCATGACTGACAGGGAATTTTTTGAGACTTTGGAAAGGGGGCATGACAAGATCAAGAATCTAAATAAAAAAATCATGGTGACGCATCTCCATCCTGCGAATTCAAAAATGGAGGCAGTTACTGGCTTTCCCGGTAGCAAAGGCATAACAAAAGCAATAGAAAAATTTCAGCCAAATATTGTTTTCTGCAGCCATCTGCATGAGCTTTCAGGATTTTACGAGTATATTGGAAAGTCAAAAATTGTGAATGTTTCTAGAACAGGCAAAGTTTTTGAGATTTGAAAATTTTCGGTTAAACTTGCGAAATGAATATAAACTTCTAAATATATTAATAACTATGGCTTCGGATATACAAATTGTAGATAATGGCTCTTTGATTTCTAAAAACGCAATTCATAATAAAGAAAAATATATTTCTCTCTCTGACTTCCCCACCAACAAAACCTTTGTTTGTTTAGAAAATTCTCTAAATGGGAGGTTATTAGAAGCTTCAATTAAAAAGGCCGGATCCCAGAGATTACTCACCAATTTAATAAAAATCTCTCTTAATTACTCTAAAATCAGACAGCCTATTATTTCTAGTTGGTTAAGGAGAAACTTCCTTAGGCTGGATGTTGTTCTTTTCTTAAATGAATATTCAAAACTTAGTATTGATTTAAATGATAATATCAAGATGTTGAAAGGCCAATCAACTTCTCGTCCCATAATCTCCCCCAAATTTCCCATTCTTGTAAATGAAGAGTTAGTTGCCATTTTAGCAAATCTTTATTGTGATGGCACAACCAGTGATTTGGATAGTCATACTACTGAATATGTTAATCAGAACTATATTTTAATATCCAAACTTAAAAATAATTTCGATGCAGTTTTTGGTAAAGTTCAAATTACTGAGAGGTATATTGAAGATACTAAAGTCTATAATCTTAGGGTCCCCCATTATTTAGGACGATTATTTTGCCGAAAATTTGATTTAATAACAGACAATGTCCCGGAGGCTATAAAAAGGGCTTCGCCAGGGATTCAAGGAAAGTATTTGAGAGCAGTATTTGATGATGAAGGAACAATATCTAAAGGTTATAGCCAGATTAGATTAAAGATGAAAAGTAAATCTTATGTTCAAGATATTAAATCTCTTCTGTTCTCGATGGATATTCAATCCTCTAAAATTTCTAGAGAAACATACACCAAAGGAAAATTTGGTCTTCCATGTTATTATTTTAATATAAGTGGTTATTATAATTTGAAAAATTTTGCAAATATGATTTCTTTTGATCATCCGAAGAAACTAGTGAGACTGAAAGAATACCTGCAAAATATAAAAGAATTTTCTTATGGGCATAGCGCTGGCCAGATGGTTTTAGAGACTTTTAAATCTCAAGTGGCCATGAATAAAAATCAAATTGCTGCCTTATTGAAGAGACACCCTAGAACCATTCAATATCATCTTAATAAACTATTAAAATCCGATTTAGTTAAATTTAAAAAAGTTTGGAAAACTTATGCTTATGAATATCTGTGGTCTATAAAAAAATGACAGTTCAATTAATTATTTGTGAAAAACCTAATGCTGCTCTAAAGGTAGCTGAAGCTTTGGCTGATAAAAAGCCGATTAAAAAGTCCATCGGCAAAGTTTCTTATTATGAATTAATACACAATGGTAAGAAAATTCTTGTTGGGTGTGCTGTAGGCCATCTATATGGCTTAGCTGAGAAAGATAAAAAGAAAGGCTGGAGTTATCCCACTTTTTCTTATGAATGGAAACCAAGTTATCAGGTAAGCAAGAGCGCTCTTTTTTCTAAAGCTTATGTTGATGTTCTTAAAAAACTAGCTAAAGAAGCAAATGAATTTATTGTTTCAACTGATTTTGATCAAGAGGGTTCGGTAATTGGATTTAATATTATTAAATTTATTTGTGATAAAAAAGATGGTAAAAGAATGAAATTTAGTACTTTAACTAAGGATGAATTAATTAATAGTTATGAGAATGCAACGCCCCATTTAGATTTTCCTCAGATTGAATCTGGAATTACAAGGCACGCATTAGATTTTTTATGGGGGATAAACCTGAGCCGTGCATTAACACTTAGTATAAAAAACTCAACAGGCATGTTCAAGCTTTTGAGCACAGGAAGAGTGCAGGGCCCTACATTAAAGATTTTGCATGATAAAGAGATAGAGATCCAAAAATTTAAACCTGTTCCTTACTGGGAATTAGAATTATTAGGAGAAACCAAGAAATCTGAATCAATAGATGCCTGGCATAAAGAAGGAAGATTTTGGGATAATAAAAAAGCTGATGAAATTTTTAAAAAATGCAAGGGTAAAAAAGCTTTTATTAGTTTTATAGATGTTAAAGACTTTAAACATAAACCGCCATATCCTTTTGACTTAACTTCTTTGCAGATTGAAGCTTATAGTGTTTTGGGAATAAGTCCGCAGAGAACACTAGAAATTGCGCAGGATCTGTATACGAATGGTTTGATTTCTTATCCAAGAACGTCCAGCCAAAAACTGCCTGAAAGTATAAACTATAAAAAAATATTGCAGAAATTATCTAAAATATTCAGCAAAGAATGTAATTATCTATTAAGTAAAAGTAAGTTAGTACCTAATGAAGGCAAAAAGATTGATAGTGCACATCCAGCAATTTATGCAACCGGGGAATTACCTGGAAAATTAGAAGATAAATCTGCAGGATTATATGAATTAATTGTTAGAAGATTTTTTGCAACTTTTGGCGATGATGCTGTCAGGGAGACTGTTACTTTGGACATTGATGTAAACAAAGAAATATTTGTTGCTAAAGGAACCAGAACAAAAGAAAAAGGATGGCATGAATTATATACAAAATTTTTAAAACTTGATGAAGAAGAATTACCAAAATTGAATGTTAATGATGAAATAAAAGTTATTGAAATTAAAATCCATGATAAAGAAACTAAACCTCCTGCAAGGTATACAGAGGCTTCTATAATTAAAGACATGGAAAAATTAAACATTGGAACAAAATCTACACGTAGTACTGTTGTACAGAATCTTTTTGACAGAAATTATACTGCAGATAAATCTATCAGAGTTACGGATTTAGGTTCTAGAACGATAGAAACTCTTGAAAAATACTGCCCTGAAGTTCTTGATGAGGCTTTGACCAGAAAGTTTGAGGAAGAGATGGATGCCATACAAGAAAGCAAGAAAAAAGGAGAGGAAGTTATAGAAGAGGCCAAAGAATTTTTGACAAAAGCCCTGAAACATTTTAAGAAAAATGAAGGCGAGATAGGGAAAGAACTTGGGAAAGCTGCAATTGAAACAAGAGATAAGGAGAATTTTATCGGCAAGTGTCCTGAATGCATGGAGGGAGACTTACAGATGCGAAGGGGAAAGTACGGGCTTTTTGCCGCCTGCAACAGGTATGAAAAAGGATGCAGCACTACATTTGCTTTACCTAAAAATGGAAAAGTAAAAGGTGCTGACAAAGAATGTGAAGTCTGTAAATATCCAAAAGTTATTGTTTATAGGTTCAGGAGAAAACCCCAGGAAGTTTGTATAAATCAAAACTGCGAAAGCAAGAGAGAGGCTGAGGAGAAACTGAAAAAAATTGTTGATGGAAAAAAATGCCCTAATTGCGGATCTCAGCTAGTTGTAAAAAGCGGAGTTTATGGCAGCTTTATTGCTTGTCCAGGATATCCAAAATGCAAGTATATTGAGAAGATTAACGGGGCGTAGAATGTTTTTATATTTTTTAATCCATATGTACTATTTCACTTATTTTAAACTTAGGCGGTTTTCCAAAAATGGCAATTCCAAAATGAAAATATTTTTTACCTTTTGTGTCAATATCATGCCATCTTTTTTCCAATTCATTGTATCTTAAATAAGTGCGTTTAAAAGAAAAGGGATCTACAAAAATTATTTTATCTTTGGTATACCCAATTGCCACAACATAGTGACCGTCAACCCAATCTTTTTTCCAATCAATATTTTTATTTTCAGCCCATGCCTGCAAAACTAGAATAACAGGAATATTTTTTTTGATAAATTTTTTAATGTCTTTAATTGCCATTTCTCCGGCATTGGTTTTCAGACCATATTTCTTTGCTAGATTTATTATGCCTTTGATGGGAGTTCCTCTTTTTGAGGTTTTTGCATATTTTATGATATAATCTTCCCTAATTTCTATACCATAATAAACTAATACTGCCTGCAATGCTTTTGCACCGCAGTCATAACCATATGTTTGATGTAATTGCGGGAGAGTTATTATTTTCATATTTTTATAAAATATACCAAGATTATAAATTTTTCTAAGCCATAAGGGATGTCAAATAATTTTTATTCCTTTGTTAACGATTTGAAATGTCAATTCTTTTTTCTCTGGTTTTTTTATAATTAATTTTCTTTTTGGTTCTTTTTCAAGCTTTATTAATGTGTCTGAGAATTTATTTATGATGGTATTTCCAAGAGGGAGTATTTTTTTATTCATGTCAGAGTATACCTGGCCGGTTATTATTACAGGAATATTTTTTGATATTTTTCTTAGTATGCTTAACTGCTTTCCAAGCATTGCCTTTGCTATTTCAGGTTTTCTTCTGTATAGCCTTCTGTAAAAGTGAGTTATTGAATCCACAATTATCAGCGATACGTTTTTTATGTTTTCCAGTTTTTTTATCTGTCCATGCTGGTAATTGAAATTTTTTAATTTCAGCACAAGGACATTGTTTATTTTTTCTTTGTTTTCAAGCAACTGTGCAAATCTTTCTGCTGAAAAGTTACTTTCTGCGTCCAGGAAAATAACTTTTAGGTTATTTGCTGTTTTTTCTGCTGCTGACATAAGGCATAGTGTTGTCTTTCCTGATCCGCCCTCTCCGTATATTGCTGTGAGGTTATTTTCAAATATCTTCAGTATGTTTTTTTGGGTTTCTGCTGGCATTTTACCAATTTTTAACAATAGATTAATTTTTAACTTTTTAGGTTTCTTTATTATCATGGAAATACATGGAATTCCAGGAAGTCTTGTTGAACTGCTCAGGCCTGTTGAGGGTAGTGCAAGGAATAGTTCTTTGTATCCTAAAAGTTTTGAAGAGCTGTGGAATATGGGAGACATAGGGAGGATTGTGCAGAGGGCCAGGGGGTTTTATGATAAAAGAAACATTGCTTTTAATTATTCTGCTGCAAGAGGAGTTATCGGGGAGTATCGTTTTTTAAGCGATTTTAGAAGATTTTTTTCTGATTTTGACAGTCATGTATTTAATAACTGCAGATTGGATAATACAACAGATGAAGCCGGTGGTTCTGGTTTTGAATCTTATCCAGATCATTTAATATTATCAAGGAATGGATTTGTTTATGTTGAAACGAAGAACTGGATAAGGGAATATGCTGAAAAACACAAGGCGCGTATAAAATCTCAGATTGATGCAACAATGAGAAATATTAGACTTTATTTTAAAGATCGATGGGTATCTTCTATACCTATACCTGTGTTGTATGATGCTGAAGGAACAATTGAGACTGACGGAATTCGTGTTGTCAGGGACGTTTCTGAATTAAAGAAATTTTTAAGCGGCGATTCTATTAAAGAACATGATAAGATTTTAAATATTTTAAGCGGATTGTGCAAAGGTTCTTAATTTAATTTTTGTATTTTTAATATTAATTAAACAATATGCAGCAGTTCTTTAAAAGAGAAGTTGTGCAAAGCCTTTGT
>CAYXPX010000051.1:0-6317 GCA_964467335.1 Candidatus Woesearchaeota archaeon
TAAAGGAGGCTATGCCTCATTTCTACTTAAAACTTAGGGTTGCACCAGAGCCCTGGTTTGTGTACAAGAAGCATATTTGTATTTAAAAATTCTGAACCTCTGATAAGAAGGAGTAAAAATACAAAGAAACCAGGAATATAGTAAAGTTTTAAAATATTGGTCTGGCAATATTTTTAAATACAACAAAATATCAGCATTTTTATGGTATTTGAAGTGTATCATTCTAAAACTTTCGATGAAAAATTAGAAAAAATGCCAAAAGACTTCAAATTGTGGCTTGATAAAATTGAGAATCAACTTGTCAATAACCCGTATGTTGGTGATCCTTTAGGGGTTCGTTGGTTTCGCGAAAAGAAAAAAAATGGATTTAGGATTTATTATTTAGTATATGAGGATTTAAAATCAGTTTACTTAGTAAATATAAGTGAAAAGAAAAATCAACAAACAATAATAAATACGATATGGCTATTAATTGATAATTTTAAAGAAGAAATTATGAATTTAGTAAAGAAAAATTAGTTTTCATCTAACTCTTCTAACTCTGCCTTCTTTCATGTCCCTAAAACTGCCCATAAGATCTTTTAAGAATTCTATATCTATCTTAGCTTGTTTCTTTAGATTTTCATATTCTTTCTTGGGTATTGTTATTGTTTCCATTATAATTTAAATAATAAATTCTAGTTTATATAACTTTCTGTTTTTTATTTTATAGAAGTAATATTTTTAGGAATTTATAAGTCAGGGCATATGCCATGTACACAATATAGAAAATTGCTCTGGTGGCTCGGGGTCAGCTCGCCAGTAAAGAGCCTTGAATAATCCGAAGATTCTTCCGCCCCTAAGTACTAGGCATTTCTGCTTTTCCCATTCAGCTCAAGCAATATTGTTAAACGAGGGTTATATTTATAGTTTTTACGTTCAAAAATAGAAAGCTTTATATATCAATTATGGATAATATTATCCAAATATGGATAATAAATTAAAGGTATTAAACTACTTAGGAAAGAATTTTAAGAATAGCTATACTATGCACGAATTAAGTAAGACTCTAAAGATACCTTATGCCTCGTTTTATAGAACAATTCAAGATATGAAAGATCTTATTGTAATAAATTCTGTAGGAAAGTCAAAGATAATGCAATTAAATATTAAAAATACAGTTATTAAATCACATTTAGTAGTCTCATCTGATGAAGAAAGGAAGGACTTTCTGGATAAACAACCTATAATAAAAAAAATCTACAATGAACTAAATACAAAAAGTATTGTACTTATTTTCGGAAGCTATGCAAAAGGGAAAGAAAATGAAAAAAGTGATATAGACATATTAATGATAAATAAAGAGGGTAATAAAGATATAAATTTTTCAAAATACGAACTATTGTTTAAGAAGAAAATTAATCCTGTATTTATAACAAAAAAAGAATTTAAAAAGATGTTAGAAGCAGAAGAAGAAAACATAGGAAAGCAAGCATTAAAAAATCATATAATACTTAATAATCCTGAAGAATTCTGGGAGTGTATTTTAAATGCCGTTTGATAAAAATATTTATAGTAAATTATTCAAAGAATGTTTAAATGAAAAAAGAAAAATGTGATTATGAAGGTAAATGTAAAAATAGTGCATATGCAGAAGTATATCCAAGTCTTTTAGGGGGGAAATATAAGGGAAGTGGTTGGAGCTATTTATGCAAAAAACATTATATACAAGAACTAAAGCGTTTCAAGGGAAAACTACCAAGTTGGAAAATCAGATAAATTTATAACAATATCGCAGATAAAGAAAATATTTATAACCTGAAACAAGGTTAAGAATATATGCATAAAATACCAAAATTCAGGCTTCCGTTAAGGGGCATGCCATATTTGACATTCATAGTTTTGATTTATATTATTTCTGCAACAATGATTCTGCCTGTGCTCCCGATCTACATAAAAAGCTTTGGCCTTTCAAACGCGTCTGTTGGTTACGTGACATCTTTTGTTTCTGTTCTGCTTCTGGCATACACCCTATTAATAAGAAAAGTAATAAAAAAAGTTAAGAAGTCAAATTTGATAAGGCTTGGGTTTTTAGGTTCATCAATAACAATATTAATATTAACAGTATTGACAAGCATAAAGCAGTTCCTGATACTTGAATTGTTCAGAACATTCTTTCTGGTTTCTATTTATATAACAATAGGCTTGTTTGTCAGGGAATACGCAACAATTAAAAAAATAGGAAAAACAGAAGGGCTTTATTTTTCAGTTTATAACGTAGGTTATCTCATCGGACCGCTGTTTGGCGGGCTTATTGCCTTTGCATATTCCTTCAACACAGTGTTTTGGATAATGGCAGCCATGCAGTTCCTGTTGTCTCTGTTGCTTTTTATAATTCCTTTTAAGGAAAAGCAGGTGCAGTCAAGGCATGAGTTCAGGTTTATGGATTATTTCAAAAATAAGGAACTTAGAAAGTTGTACATAACAACATTTGGAATGGTTGCATGGTGGACAATGCTGTATACATATATGCCGCTATTTGCAAACACAAGCGGATTCACAGAAAAAACAATAGGTTATGCCCTGTTTGCGCCAATGATCGCCCTGGTTATACTGGAAGTGCCGATTGGAAAACTTGCAGATATGCATGGGTTTAGGAAATACATTTCGCTGGGTTTCCTGATAATGGCGGCAGTGCTTGCATTTGCTTATTTTGCAAATCCTATTTATACAATAGTTATAATTGTTATTGCCACAATTGGTGCAGCGTTTATAGAGCCGCTTATTGAGGCATACTTTTTTGAAGAGGTAAGAACAAAAGAAAAGCAGAACAGCCTGTATCCTGTGTACAAAACATCGTCAGAGGCAAGCCACCTCATAGTGCCGCTTATCTATTCTACAATTTTGTTATATTTTGATTTTAAAATTCTGTTCTTGTTTATTTCATTGTTCATGCTGTTCTTTGCATTAATCTCTCTTAGGCTGAAAAGATGAAATTTATAATTGAGCACCTTGAAAAAAAGCTGTATCCATGGTGTTTTATAGAATACAAAAATATATCAAAAATAGCAGGAAAAAATAATTTAATATTTACAAACATAAGATCTAAAAAATTAAAGAGCATAGGAGAAGTAAAAAAAGAAAGCGTAGCAGAATTAAAGCTGAAAAACGCATGTCTTCTAGATCCAAAAGCAAAGAAAACTTTAACGCCAAAAGAAGCAAAAAAGTTTGATTATTTTATATTCGGCGGAATTCTTGGCGATTTTCCTGAAAGTGGGAGAACGCAGAAGTATCTGGCATCAAAATTAAAAAGTGTAAAAACAAGAAATTTAGCAGAAAAACAAATGCCTACAGACACTGCAGTAATGGTGACAAAATTGATAGTCAAAGGCACGCCAGTAAGAAAAATAAGATTTATTGATAATCCTTCTGTTAAAATAAGAAGCGGAAAATTTCAGGAGGAAATAATCATGCCTTACAGATATGTCATAAAAAACAAAAAACCATTAATATCGGAAGAGATGATTAAATACCTAAAAAATAAAAAAGAAATTTAAAGTGTACTTTGTCTTGTTCTGTCGTTGTCAATAATTTCTAAAAGACCATCAATAGCGTCATTGATTTTAACTATTACTTCTTCGTACTTGACTCTTGTTCTCCTTTCCTCAATCAGGGAGCATTGTTCGAGGATTAATCCTGAAAATCTGGAAATTGTATTTAACCAAATCCTGTATCTTTCCCTGTTGATTCCAGGATAGCTGTTCCTGAATCTTTCGCATATCCCAAGGTTCTGCTTAAAAGCTTCTAGTCTTCTCTTTAACACATTGTCAAGCCCGTCGTGACTTTCATTTAATATGCTGTTTAATATGGCAAGGTTATCATAAAGATCATCAAGAAGATCTTTTTCGCTTTTTTTCTCAGAAATTTTTTTGAACCACTCAAATAAACCCATAAAATAAGAATGTGTCGGGGAATATATAAAGCTGTCTATTAAAAATCTATAAAATTATCCAAAATATATAAAGTCAAGATAATATTTAACAATTCTCAGGATTAAAAGCATATTTTTAACTATCTCTTTAGATGTACATCTCTTTGGGGATAGGGTATCTCAACCTTGTTTTTGCGGAAGGCATCATGCAGTGCTTTTACAAATTCATGAATTAAAACAGATCTGTTCTCAACGTTTTCAGTCATTAATGAAGCCTTAAAATTGATGCTTGAATCTCCAAATTGTTCATATCTGATATAAGGCTCAAAATCTTTTATTTCTGGTTCTAGTTTTTTCATAACTTTTTTGGCAACATCAATCGTTATTCTCTCAGTTTTTTTCAAGTCGCTGTTATAATGTACGCCGACAGGAATTTCAATCCTGAATTTGTTATGGACCTGATTGTAATTGGTAACAACAGACTGCGACAGCTTGGAATTGGGAATAATAACCATGTTGTTTTCCCTGGTTCTTATTCTTGTGCTTCTCCATCCTATTTCAGACACATATCCCCTTTCTCCGGTTGAAATCTCTATAAAATCGCCTATTTTAACAGGCTGGTCTGCTACAATATAAATTGCAGAAAAGAAATTGCTTAGAGTATCTTGAAGTGCAAGGGCAACAGCCAGGCCTGCAATGCCAAGGCCGGCAAGCACAGGTTTTATCTCTATTCCAAGCAGGCTGAGAGTTATAAGTATCGCAACTAAGTATAAAAGAACAGTTATGACTTTTGTCAGAAAATGAAAAATTGTATCGTCAATAACTGCCTTTTTTTCACGCTTTATTTTTTCAACATACCAGACAAAGATCTCTTTAGTTATATTTGCAAGCGCAATGGCTACAATAAACAATCCTGCAATTTTGTAAAATATTAATAAATTAAAGCCGTCTATTTTAAAGCCAGGTTTGATGTAATAATGCGCAATTAGTACGCCGATAATGATTATAAACAGCCTGAGCGGTGTCCTGAGGGCCTTGGCTATTCGTATATTTAAGGATAATTTTTTTGTGGCAAATTTTATTATTTTGTTAAGGATAAATACTGCTACAAACGAGAAAAACAAAAATAAAAGAAATGTAATAATGGGCAGTGCAAGGCTGTTTATTCCGGAAATTTCCATTTTTTAATTGGGATGGGATAAATATATAATCCTTTTGAATTTTCCAAAGCCTGGCTTGTTTGATTTAAAATTAAACCTCTTTAATGCAAACCTATGATTGTGAATAATTTTAAAATTCCGCTAAACTTAAAAATCACCCAGACTATCAAAAAACATGCCTGACCTAAAAAAAATAGAAGAAAAATGGATTGCTGAGTGGGAAAAAAATAAAATATTCCAGCCTGAAATAGATGAAAAAAAACCTAAATTTTTTGTTAACTTCCCGTATCCATACATAAACGGCTTTCTCCATTTGGGGCATCTCTACACAATGCTCAGGGTAGAGGCAGTTGCAAGATATAAAAGAATGAGGGGATTTAACGTTCTCTATCCCCAGGGATGGCATGCAACAGGCTCGCCAATAGTAAATGCAGCAAGGAGAATAGCAGAAAATGAGCCTAAGCAGACAAAGCTTATGGTAGACATGGGTTTTTCAGTTTCAGAGATAAAAAAATTTGCAGATCCTGAATACTGGATCAAGTACTTCCCTCCAGAAAACAAAAAAGATCTGATAAGGCTTGGTCTTTCCATCGATTGGAGAAGGGAATTTTTTACAACAAGCCTTAATCCGCACTACGATAGGTTTGTTAAATGGCAGTTCAAAAAATTAAAAGAAAAAAACTATATAATAAAGGGAAGATTTCCAGTAGTATGGTGCAAGAAGGACAACACAATAGTCCAGGATCATTCAAGAATTGAAGGCGAGGGTGAAACACCCCAGGAATTCTGTTTAGTGAAGCACAAGCTTCCAGATGGGAAGTATATAGTAACTGCAACATTAAGGCAGGATACAATATTAGGTATAACTAATCTTTACATAAATCCAGACATAGAGTATGTGGTTGTGGAAACTAAAAATGAAAAATGGATTGTTGGTAAGCCGATAATTCAAAGGCTTAAGGACCAGGATTACAAGATAAGGGAAGTTGAAAAAATCAAAGGAAGGGATTTGGTTGGCAAAAAAGTGGAAGTTTTTGGAAACAGAAAAGTAATAATTCTTCCTGCAACATTTTTAGATCCAGAATTTGGAACAGGAATAGTGCATTCAGTTCCTTCTGATTCAGCTGATGATTTAATATCGCTTTATGATCTGCAGAAAGATGAAGAGACAATTAAAAAGTATAATTTGGATAAGAAAGAAATTAAATCAATAAAGCCGATAGGAGTGCTTAAAACTCCAGGTTACG
>CAYXPX010000052.1:0-5798 GCA_964467335.1 Candidatus Woesearchaeota archaeon
ATTTGGATATTTTGCAGTTTCCAGAAAGCTACTTGCCGATCTACTGTGCTTTGGGAAAGCCTTAAAAAGACATCTAAACTCCATGATTACTAAAGCCAAAGGGTGCTGAGGCAAAAAAAATGCATAAAATTCTCAGATGCTTTTGTGCTTAGGAATTAAAATGGCTGAAGCAGAACATTATCTTGTACCATCTGATGAATATTTAAAAGTTGGAATCCATATAGGCACCAAATTCAAGACAAGCGCAATGCAGTCATTTATTTATAAAATAAGGCCTGACGGCTTAAATGTTCTTAATGTGCAGAGGATAAATGAGAGGCTTGAGGCTGCTGCAGGAATGCTGTCACAGTATGATCCAGGAGACATTATTGTTGTGTGCAGAAGAGAGAACGGGTGGCCTGCTGTGCAGGAATTTTCAAGGCTTACTGGAATAAAGGCCTTTACTAAGAGATATCCGCCAGGAATACTTACCAACACCGGGCTGAAGAATTTTATGGAGACAAAACTTATTTTTGTGGTTGATCCTTTTCCTGACAAGAATGCTGTTGATGATGCATCAAAAATAGGAATTCCAGTCATTGCCTTATGCGACACAAACAATGAGATTGATAACGTTGATCTTGTGGTGCCGTGCAACAACAAGGGTAAAAAGAGCGTAGGGCTTGTTTTTTGGATACTTGCAAGAGAATATTTAAAATTAAGAGGGATAATCAAAGATTATAAGGAATTCAAGGCCAGTCTGAATGATTTTGCGCCTGAATAAAACGAAAACTATTTAAATTTCTGTTAACTTCCAAATTATGCGCTCAAAATGGTTTTGAATGATAAAATGACTGTCATGCAGGTGAGGCCAAATTATTCTATTGTATATCAGTTTAAGCCCCAGATTAAGCTTGAGAGAAGACACGTGCGCACACAAAAGCATTTTACTGATTTTATAAAAGATATTTCTACAAACTGGAAAGACGGAGATTATTTTTTCAAGACAGGAAACGGCACGTTTGCTTATTTTACATTAAATGGAAACAGGGTAAGGCTTTCAAGGAAATCGAAACTTGGCAGGGAATACATATGCTGGCAGTATTTTTGCACACCAAAGATAAACGGAAAAAGTTCCAACGGTTCATTAAGATTAAACGGGCTTAGAAGAAGATGATAATATCTTTGATATTTTGATTCTGCAGGATTGTTTTAATTTTTTAACAACTGTAACTTCGGCTTAAGCTCTTCAGACAGTGCAAAAACAGGGGATATTCCTCAAAAGCAATTTTTAGTAAAACTTATAAACAAGCACTGTGAGAAAAGTATAAAAGAGGAGAGATATGAGAAGAGCAAGAATAATAGGGTTTATATCAATAAAAGGCGGTGTTGGAAAAACAACCACTGTTGCCAACCTTGGTTTTATTCTTGCAAGGGATTTTGGAAAGAGGGTTCTTGTAGTTGATGGGAATTTTTCAGGCCCTAATTTAGCCTTGCATTTTGGTTTTACAAAACATACAAAAACTTTGCATGATGTTTTTGGGGGAAGTGCAATGCTGCAAAAGGCCATTTATGAGCATGAGTCAGGCCTGCACATACTTCCAGGCGCTTTATTTAATAATGAAAAGGCAGATTACTCAAAGTTTCACCAATATATGGCTTCTTTGAGGGGGCATTATGACATTATATTAATTGATTCTTCGCCGTCTTTGAACCAGGAGATGCTTGCCACTATGACTGCTTCTGACGAGCTTTTTGTTTTGACAACTCCTGATTATGTTACTTTGGCAACTACATTGCATGCAATAAAAATTGCCAGACAGAAGAAAACTTATATTTCAGGAATAATAATAAATAAAGCAAGAGGAAAGAATTTTGAGATTGGACTTGAAGATGTGCAGGACGCAACAAAAGTTCCTGTTGTCAGCGTGCTTTATGACGATGAGTCTGTTTTGAGAGCCTTGTCTAAAGGTGTGCCTGTCGGCGGATTCAAGGGCAGCAATGATGTTTCGGTGGAATACAGGAAACTGGCTGCTGCATTGATTGGCGAGAGATATGTTGACAGGAGATTTAAGACAGGAATTAAGAACTTATTTTCAAAAAGACTAAGCCAGGATGAGATCAACAGGGCAATTGTGATGGTAAGCCATTATTGAATACAGTCTGAATATTATTTCTAAATTTTTTGTTAAAACTTTGTGGACATTTGAATATCTGTTAGTACTATATTATTGCTGATTATTCTAGTTTTTTAATGATATTTTTACTTTTAAGTACAAACTTCCATGCAGGAATAAAAATGATAATTCCCTCGGGTGTCTTTATAGTTTTTTCCAAATTTTTTGTTATTAATATTCCCCTCTTTCTTTTAAATTTCTTCATAAAGTTAATTAGCGGTTTCCAATCAGATGCATTAATCTGTTCCTGATATTTAACTTCTATTGGACAGGCCCCATAAACAATATCAATCTCTTCTCCGTTCTTCCAAAAACTAGTGGCTTGTAATGTGTTTATAATAAGTGTTTCTATTAATTTCCCTACAAATCCATCTTTTTGTGGCCGATATAAAAAACTAAAAGCATTATCTGCGGGATAAGCCCTTTTTTTCTTACGTAAACTGGCTGCTCTTCCGCTTCTGTAATTGCCCAAGAATGTAATTAGAAAAGCTGATTGAAGGTAAGAAAAATAGTTTTTTATAACTCTACGATCTTTACCAAACTGCTGGCTTAAAGAGTGATAATCTACATACATTCCAGGATTTGCTGCAACGAGTTCTAAAAGTATCCCCAAAAAATCCGGGTCTTCCAACTGAAATATCTTGGGTATATCCTTATAAATAATTTTATCAATAATCAATGAATGGATGTATTCTTTACATTCTTTTTCATTAAGCGTAAATGTTTCCGGAAATCCCCCTAATTCTGCAAATTTTTTAAATGAGGGCATAACTTGACTTTCATATCTTGAATCAATTTTATTTAGTTTGAGATATTCCTGAAACGAGAATGGCATAAGTTTATATTCAAAGATTCTTCCGGCCAGATTTTCTTTTGTCTTTTTTTTAATAAATAATGATTCTGACCCGCTAATAATAAATTTTAATTTAGGATACAAATCATAATATTTTTTAAGTTCATATTCCCACTGGTTTTGTCTTTGTATCTCATCTAAAAAAATATACACTTTTTCTTCCCGAAAACTCTTCTGATGGATATTTTGGTATGTTTGTATGGCTTCTCCTAATGTAGCTGATGTTTCATCAAATGAAAAAAAGAGAATATTTTCAGCGGGTATTTTTTCATCCAATAGATGTTGAATAAGTTGATATAACATTGTAGTTTTGCCTATTCGACGTAATCCTACCAATGCAGTAATGAAGCGTTTGGATAGGGCAGATTGTAATTCAGTATATGCGTCTCTCTTAAAAGGCAGAGCTAAATCTGGATCTACTACCTTTTTAATCCACCAATGGTTCATTTCTTCAAGCTTGTTCTGTTGCATAAATACATTAGAATGTACTTATTTATAAACTTTGTGGACATTTGAATGTACTTATTTTGAGTGCATTTGAAGATTTTTTTATTTCTTAGATTTATTTAAGTGCTTATCTTATAACTCTTGCCTCTCCTGATCCTTCTTCTAATTCGTAAACATGATTTGCTTCTAATTCTCCAAATTCTTCTACTTCACCTGTTGGCCAGATGACTGTTGTTTCTGCATATTCTGCAGGTCCTAATCCGCTGTGCATGTATGCTGAATCTGATGATGCGAAGCTTCCTCCAATATGCCTGCGTTTTTCTATTGTGCAGCCGTCTCTTGCTGTTATTCTTACAATGGAACCTACTGCGTCTCTGTTTGATATTGTTCCTTTTAATTTATATAGAATGTAATTTCCATCTGTTGGTCTTGCTGATAGGATTGTTGGTGGTTCATTAGGATTTGTTGTTATAACATCTATCATTCCATCTAACTCGAAATCTGTTACAGCTAATCCATAACTATTGTTATCTAATCTACAATTATTCCCACAAGTAGGGATATATTCATAAACCCTTCTATTCCCTAGAGTTTCTTCTCTAAATCCATTATTTCTCCAAAATGCTTGTGGAATTGTGCTTTTTCTATCTATCCTTGTAGTGGCTACTATAAGATCTAGATCCATATCATTATCTGGATCTATAAATCTAGTACCCCAATTTAAACTTAATGTTGTTTCGATTCCTATTTCTCTTGCTATCCCTCTAAATCTCATTTGGTTGTTCTCTAAATATCCTTGAAATATTATTGTGGTTCTGTTGGAGGGAGGACCATCGAGGCTTGACATTACTATATCTGGAATTCCATCTAAATCCATATCTCCTATATCCATCCCCATTGTGTCAGCTCCGTCTCTTGAGAATTTTCCTTGGTTTCTAGCATAATCTAGACCAAATGTTGGAGTTTGATTTGTAAAATTTCCAGTCCCATCATTCACATATAACTCATTTGGAGAAGTGATTCCATAGTCATTTCCTAATAATATTTCCGGAGAACCATCTCTATTTATATCAACACATAAAACAGCATAAGAAAAGCCTGTTTGATAACCCTCTTGTATGTCGTTTAATCCTCTTTTGTTTGCTTCTTCTGTGAATCTTGTTTCTCCCCTATCGAGGTGATTAATATACAACAATTCTTCTAAAGGGCGGTCTCCTATTTCAGTTGCTGCATGGCCTGCAATAACAATATCCAAATCGTTATCTCTGTCTATGTCACAGGCAGCAGCGCTAAATCTTGACCCAATCGGCACATCTATAATTCCTATTTCTAGTGTTGTGTCCCTGAAGTTCCCACCACCATTGTTTGTGTATAATCTTAATCCCTCATCTTTAGATAAACTATCTTTTACACCGGTTACAAATAGATCCTGATCCCCGTCATTATCATAATCATAAGATATTGCTCCTCTTCCTAATTCTGGGCCTCTTGGACTACTATTTGCTTTTCTAAAGTTCCCTGTTCTATCATTTAAAAGCAGTTTACCACCACTTACTGAGTCTCTTGTTGTCTGGGGCAGGTATAAATCATCGTAGTAATCTCCATTAAAATCACCAATTCCTATCCCAGGTCCCCCAAAAACAGCGAAATTTCCATTAGATCCATATTGCGGAAATGACAAACTACTTTGATCTCTTCTTGTTGTGTTTAAAAATGGTGGATTTTGATATTCTATTTTTTGGGCTATGCATGAATCCCCTTCATTAAAATTTGGGTATTTTCTCTTATTGTTTTTGTTTTCTTTAATACCTGAATCTTCGTGATCTTGAATAGTTGGATCGTCTGTTCTGGACAGTTCCGGGATACATGACGTGCTTAAAACTGATCCCAAAAACAGTATTTTTAGTGTATTTTTGATTCCCATAATTAACTCAAAGACTAAAACCTTAAATAGCTTTTTATTTTTGTTTCTCTGTTTTTTTAGGTTTGAGAAAGATTTATTTACTTCTTTTATCTAATTTTTAAGGTAAATATGAAAAAAACAGGGAGACAATTTTTGCTAAAAGTGGATTGTTTTAAACAGTATTTTTCTTTGTTTATTTTGTGCTTAGTAATACTATCTTTGATACCGCTTCCGGCAATTTATGCAATTCCCATAGGTTTATGCGGAACACTCTCTGAAGGTATTTCTTATGAACTAAACACAAGCCTTACAACAGGCGGTGATTGTTTTTCTGTTGGGGGTAGCAACATAATATTTGATTGCGGAGGTTATAATCTAACAGGAGATTATAATGACGCTAGAGGATTTATTATGCCCTCTGGCGCACTAAATATAACAA
>CAYXPX010000053.1:0-5784 GCA_964467335.1 Candidatus Woesearchaeota archaeon
TCAGCAAATCCATAAATAACGCCTCTGCCTGAACTGCTGCCAGACTGAACATTTTTACTATTGTCATCTTTTTCAATAAATGGGTATATAACTGCATTGTACAAGTCTCTTAATTCAAGAGTATCGTTCAGCCCGAGCCCTATAGAAAATGCAGCAGGAACAGCAAGAATACGCATGAATTTGAAAAAAGCAACCTTTGCAAAATCCATTGCAAGTGAATCAACAAATCTCTCAGCAAATGGCTCCTGTCGGCAGGCAGCCTGATTCCTTATTGCCGCATCAACTAACTTTTCATTTAGTTTTTCATCAGTAAACTCCCTGTATTTTCTGCACTGGTTGTAGTAATTGCTTCTATAATCTTTATGAGGAGTAATTTCTTTTATTAGCTTATCTTCAAATTTAAATGCCGCATCCTTGTTTCGCTCATTGAATTTTAGTAAGTATCCATAGTAGGCAGATCTTGCAGTAGCATCATCAAATACTCTAAACTCTTTATAGACAGGATCAAAAACTTTGAAAGATGTATCAACAAGCACAAGCCTGCCGTCAAGATAAACACCTGAACACATATGGCTCATTGGCCTCCCGTTGCCTTTTTTTGTGACAAGCGCAACAAAAGAGTTTAAGCCGGCAATCTTCGCCATAGTAGTGTATAATATCGCACTATCCACACAAAGACCCTTCCTAGAAACAAAACTTTGGCTTGCGCTCTGATAATCCCCATCATTGGTGCTGGAAAAATTTTCTTTAAACCAGTAAAGTATTCTCCTTGTCTTAAAATCATCGCAGCCGCTGCCAGCCATGTTCCAGACAGCATCAACAATTGCAGGAGTCGCATCATAAGGTTTTTTGTCAATGCAATATCGCTCCCAATTATTGTAAACCCTTGCTTCAAATGCCTCCTTTGTTTCAACCCTTTCCTCTAAACAGTCCATAAATAAGATTTGCTTTTAAGCTTAAAATGTCTTCACTAGTTTTTTCTGGAAAAATATTCAGATTTTATGGAAATTGCAAAAACATTAGAACAAAGATTTAATAGCTGTAAAGTAAGCGGGAGCTAATTTTATTTTATTACAATTGCAAAAGAATATTTAAAATGGTACTCAAGAACTTCATTTGAAAAATGGCTCGAAATAACGCACAATTATTTCAACAAATAAATTTATAAACAAACTAAGGCTAAGATTCCTGAATGGAAATTAACAAGGACTTGATACTGAAAGTAGCAAAAAATTCAAGGCTGAAATTGACAGAAGAGGAAATAAATGAATTTGTTCCGCAGTTTAGGGAGATATTGAACACGTTCTCAGAGATTTCAAAAGTAAAAACAGACAGCGTAAAACCAAGTTTCAATCCAGTGGAATTGAAGAATGTAGTAAGAGAAGACATGCCGGGAGAATGTGTGCAGACAGATGAATTGCTAAAAAATGCAAAGCATAAAAAAGGAAAATATTTCCTGGGGCCGAAAGCATTATGAAAGCACTCTCAATGAAACAGCCAGTGCCAGAACTTATACTTCAAGGCAAGAAAACAATTGAAATAAGAAAATGGAATACTAAATTTAGGGGACGTTTTCTGCTTCACGCATCTAAGTCAGAAATAAAAGGTTTTAATATTGATACAAAAAATCTGCCAAAGGGAGCAGTTGTTGGCAGCGCAGAATTAACAAATGTAATTAAATTTGAAACTCTAAATCAGTTTAAATATATGCAAAACAGGCATTTGGCAAGAAGTAAAAATTTTTTTATTCCTGGAAAAACATTTGGTTTTATAATAAAAAACCCGAAGAGAATAAAGCCAGTTAATATAAAAGGTAAATTAAATTTCTTCGAGGTAAATGTATGAAAACAGCAGAATTTGTCAAAAAAGTCCAGAATAAGGAGATAGACATAGTTGAACACACATATAAGGTGCTTGAAGCAGTAAAAAAAATTAACAGGGAATATAATTATTTTAATGTCATTTCAGATGATCTTGCATTGAGGCAGGCAGAAGCATTGAAAAAAAATCCCAAGGGAAGATTGGCTGGCGTTGCAGTATCAGTAAAAGATTCAATATGCGTAAAAGATCTTGAGTCAACAGCAGGCTCAAAAATATTAAAAAATTATAAGCCGTTATTCCATGCAACAGCAGTTGAGAGGGCGATAAAAGAAGGCGCGATAATTATAGGAAAAACAGCGCAGGATGAGTTTGGTTTCGGAGGATTCTCAGTAAACACAGGCATAGGATTCAAAACACCATTAAACCCGTTTGACAAAGAAAGGGCAACAGGAGGTTCATCCGGCGGCTCTGCAGGCTTCACGCAAAAAGCAGAGTTTCCGCATATTTCATTCGGTGAGAGCACAGGCGGAAGTATTGTAAATCCTGCTAGTTTTTGTGGTGTTTTTGGTTTGTGCCCGACATACGGAAAGGTGTCACGCTACGGATTAATTGACTATGGAAACTCTCTTGATAAGATAGGGCCGATGTCAAAAGAAGTTAGCAGCTCAGCCATGCTGCTGGAAGCAGTCTCTGGCTATGACGAAAAAGATGCAACATCGCTGAAAGAAAAATCAGAAAAATACACAGCTTATTTAAAAAAAGATATAAAAGGAATGAGAATTGGGATAATAAAAGAGGCATTTGGTGATGGTCTTGATAAGTCTGTAGAAAAGCATGTATGGAATGGAATTAAAAAATTGGAAAATGAAGGATGCACTTGCAAAGAAATTTCTCTTCCCATATCCATAAAATATGGAATTCCTGTTTATTATACAATAGCCTGCTCAGAAGCCTCGACAAATCTTGCAAAATTCTGCGGAATGCGTTATGGCGCAGCAGAAGAACTCAAAGGAAATTTTGACGAATACTTCACAGATGTAAGGAGTAAAAATTTTGGAAAGGAAGCAAAGAGAAGGATAATGCTTGGAACGTTCGCAAGAATGTCAGGCTTCAGGAACGCATTTTACATAAAGGCAGCAAAGGTCAGGACGCTTATTATAGAAGAATACAAAAAAGAATTTAAACAGTTTGATGCCCTGGTAAGCCCGACAGTGGCAATACTTCCTCCGACTTTTGACGAAATAAAAAGGCTTTCCATAATACAAGACTATATGATCGATATGCTTACAGTAGGTCCGAATCTCGCCGGCCTTCCGCACATGAATATCCCTGTTGGCTTTGAAAAAAACCTGCCAGTAGGGATGATGGCAATTTCAGATCATTTAAAGGAAGGAACCCTTATCCAGATAGCAAAAGAATTTGATAAGAATAGTTGAGAACTATATTAAAAAAATAGGAAAAATTAGCACATATGAAAATAAGGTATGACACCATTTATTTAAGCACAGATGAAATATCTGACCTTTTGGGCAAGGATGCAATAGAAGGCCCCCTATTGACAGAGAGGATAAAAGAAAGTGACACAACACTTGATGCAGGATATGAAAGATGCAGAGAAAGAGCAACGGAAATAGCAAGAAGAAACAATATGCCTATAATAACCAAGACATTTGATGCATGGTATAATGGAACAGCAGAAATGGAATTTGCATTTTACAGATTTAAATCTGATTCCAAATCTTCTTCATCATCAAAGCATCGCTGACAGGATCAGGGCTCTCATTAATCAGCCTTATTGAAATTTTATATTTCTTCAAATATTTTAATAATTCCCTAGCCCTGCCAGGTTCTGTAAGAACATGCCTTCTTTCCCCCTTATCTGTAAATTCTATGCCTGTAAAATGCCCTGTCAAAATTTTTATTTTTTTAATTTCCCTGCAGACACAATCATAATCAATATGACCAATATTTCTTGCATAGATATGCGCAAAATCAATGCAGACGCCGCAGCCAGTTTCCCTGCTGAGTTTAACAAGCTCATCCACATCGCCAAACTGCGTCCTCTTTCCAGTAACCTCAGGACACAGATTAACATCTGAATAACCTTCCTCTTTAAGCGCATCCTGTATCTCAAGAATTGCGTCTCTGGTAATATCATAAACATCTTCCATCTTCAATTTTCCATAATAAGCAGCATGAAAAACAACATATTTTGCCCCGAGGTAATGTCCGCATTTGCAGCTCTCAAAAATTCTCCTCTTTGAAGCCTCTCTTTTGTTTTTTTCCTCAGAAGCGAGGTTGATGTAATAAGGCGCATGAATGCTCAAAGAAATTCCAATTTTTTTTGCAAATTCTCCAACCTCTATGGATCTCTCAGTGCTGAAATTAACCCCGTGTGTAAAAGAAATCTCTGCAGCATCAAGGCCGGCAGATTTAATCAATTTTAGACCATCAATTGCAGGACTTCCCAATCCAGCAGGGCCAAACAAAACTCTTGCCATGACAAAAAAATAATTAGATTTTATTTAAAACTTACCAATTAGAATCATCAACATCTACCCCTTCATCAGAGTCAGAATCCCCCTCGCCTTCATCATCTTCGTCATCAATATCAAATTTGTCATCATCATCATCCCCTATAGAATCATCCTCATCATCTATATCAACAGGCTTTTTTGCAATTTCAGCTAAGAAATAACTATCTAAAAAAGGAACCCCAAGGCCTGATTCAGCAGTAGTTTCGGTTATCATAACTAGCTTTTTTTCATGAAGTAACAGGCTTATATAATTTTTGTTCTGTGTTTATAAGCGTTTAAACAGGGTTATAATGCAGTAAAAATATCAGGCGGATGCCCAAGAACGTGTTCGGATGGCTTTTCAGGGCAGTAAAATAAAAATGCGCCGGCCGAGATTTGAAGTCCCGATCTTAAAAAGATTCTCGGGTCAGAGCGTGTTTGCTTTTTGATCAAACTTTATTAAAAAGTTTGAATGGCAACGCCCCATAATAACCACTATACTACCGGCGCATCATCCAAAATATGTATCAGGATCATTCCTGACTTCGCTCTTCTTTTTCTCCTCTTTTTTAAGCATGCCCTCAGCCCTCTTCACAGCCTCAGATTTTTTTATCTCTCCAAATCTGTTCTCATAATCCTTTATAACATTAGAGAACATAACTAGAAAATTCTTTGCATGAAAGGGATTCATTATGACCATATTGTGCCTTAGCACAAGCCCTCTCCTGTCCGCAACATCATGCGTATGTGTCATGCACTTAAAATCAATAACAATCTCATTTGGATTAAAATTTATGCTGCTCTCATTAGAAAAAAACTGTTCTCCGTCTCTTATCCTGACATTTAGCTGCACAGGAGGTTTCTGTTCTTCCTTTTTCTTTTCTTTTGGCATTTTATATTAATGGGCCCGGCCTGACTTTCTTGCAGACCTCTGGGTTAATAAAAACCAGCAGGTTTACATTCGAACAGGCGACCCTCACCTTTCTGATAAAAATTGTAAGGGTGATGTTTGTTAACCATTTGGTTCATAACCGCTAGACTACGGGCCCAAACTTAAACAACACACAAAAACCATCTTTAAAAACCTTTCCCCAAACTTTAAATAGAAAATAAAACACTAAAACTATATGATAGAGGTGATAACCTGTGAAAAGGTAGTCAGGAAGGGAGTTCTTAATAGAGAAGCAGTAAACAAAAAAAGTACAAAAACATGGATTAATGTTGTAGAGCCGACCAAAGAAGAAATAAAGCAGCTCCAAAGCATATTCAATCTGCATCAGACAACAGCAGACGATATCACATCCTCAAGAATGAGGCCAAAAGTCGAGCAGTTTCCTGATTATACACTTTTCACGCACTCCATTTAATGCTTTATCCACAACAGCTTCCTGTTTCTGTGATAAGTATCTCTGCCAATCCTTTTCTGTAGGATTTACTGGAAGAGTAA
>CAYXPX010000054.1:0-5295 GCA_964467335.1 Candidatus Woesearchaeota archaeon
AGACAACGTTGAAGTGCCTGTAATTGAAAAAAATAATGCGCAGGTTCTTTCTGTTCATGGAGACACTGCAACAGTTATGGACAACAGCACATTCGAAACTTTTGAGATTAAGATAGCTGATGGAGTAAAGGAAAAGGTTAAGGAGGGAAGCATCGTAAATTATTGGATAATACTTGATGAAAAGGTAATAATGGATGCTAAGTAAAAATGGTAAAGTTTCCTGAAGCTGCAGCAAGATTGTTTGGGAGGGTCTTTGTATGCAGAAAGTGCAAGACTCAAATGCAGGCAGATCCTGCAAAAATTATGAAAGGCAAGGTAAAATGCAGAAATTGTTCGTCAAGAGCCTTAAGGCCGGTAAAAAGGAAATAAGATGGTGAATTATGACCTGTTGCTTTTAGTTGTATTTTATCTGTTATTGCTGGTTATATTTAAAATTTACAGAAATAAGTTTGAAGTCCAGTGGAAAGTTTTTGCATTGTATAAGACAAAAATAGGACTAAAATTAATGAATTCAATTGCAAAAAAAGTTCCTTCACTGCTTTATGTCTTTGGATATTTTGGAATCTTTATTGGATTTCTGGGAATGATATTTATTTTTGGGTTTGTGGTGTGGGCTTCTTACAGGTTGGTATTTGTTCCTGCTGCAGATGCAGTTCTTGCGCCTGTGCTGCCTGGAATTTCTATAAGTGAACAGCTGCCGGTGCTCTCTTTCTGGCATTGGATAATAGCGATTTTGATCGTTGCTGTTGTCCATGAATTTTCGCATGGTGTTTATGCGAGATTGAGAAATATTAAAGTTAAGTCATCAGGATTTGCATTTCTAGGACCGATACTTGCTGCCTTTGTAGAGCCTGATGAGAAGCAATTGAAGAAAAAAAGGATAAGAGACCAGCTTCTTGTATTTTCTGCAGGACCGTTTTCAAATATTATTTTGGGAATTTTAATATTTTTAATTATGGCTTTTGTCTTTATTCCGATTCAGACAAATATGGTTGAAGTCAATGGAATAATTATAAGTAGTATAAATTCTACGCTTCCAATAGGACAGAGCGGCCTGACTGCAGGCCACATAATACAAAAAATTGATGGAATTGAGGTTGATGATGTAAATACAATAACTAATGTCCTTAAAAATAAAAAGCCGGGTGATGAAGTAAGTGTTGTTGCAAATAAAACTTCTTTTAATGTTGTGCTTGCTGAATATCCAGAAGATAAAACAAGAGGATTCCTTGGGATAAGCTTCAGCGGTTATGACAGCAGCCTGAAAAATGAGTCATTGTCCTGGCTTTATGGCATATTAAAATGGTTCAATATGCTGCTGTTCTGGACTTTTAATATAAGCATTGGTGTTGGTTTGTTTAACCTGCTGCCTCTGGGTCCTGTTGATGGCGGCAGGATGTTTCATGCTGCCATGCTGAAAATAACAAAAAATGAGAGAAAGGCGCTGAGGCTGTTAAATCTGGTTTCTATGGTTGTTTTGTTTTTAATAATTGTAAACTTAATGCCGTTTATCATAAGATTTCTTAAATGGATTTTAAGTCCTTTTTAAAGATTAGACTCAGCCAGTAGTTTTTCTCTAACAGTATTAATTTTGTCACCATGTTCGTCTAAAAGTTGCCTCATCCTTCCCATGTGTTTTTCCTCCACATATTCAGCCATAAGTGAAGAAAATGAAGAATGCCTTCTCTTATATTCTCTTATAACCTTATTACGCTTCTTCTCATAGGACCAAAGAGTAGATTCATGAAAATCACAATATCTTTGATAATAATCATGCCCGATATTAAAAACATCTTCAGTCCATGACTGAATTTCTCCAAATAATCTTTCTATTTTTCTTTTTTGTCTTGATTTCTGCAGAGATAATATATCCATCTCCATGTGAAGCCTAGCGATTATATCTCTTTTATCATTAGGTAAAAGATAAACCTTATCAGGATCTTTTCCTCTTTCTCTTGCTGTTCTTTCCACTTCTTTTCTATAGTCCAAATATGCAATAATTTCTAATAATTCTTCACGCATTATTATCTTTTCAGATTGACTCTGAACATAGCATTCATTGCTGGTTCCAAATGCGCTTATATAACCAATTTTCACTCCAGATAAATCACCCCAGCCAGAATTCCATGAATCAAAAAAATGAATATTAAATGGTTTGTCTTCCGTTAAAGGATAAACCAACGCCACCCCTGTATTCTCATTATACGGCTCATCATGACTAAGTAAAACATCTAATGTAGGACCTGTAGAATTAGGTAAATATATAGAACGTCTTTTTTTGTTAAAGACAATAAATATTTCATAACTGCCGTTTGAGGTTTTTTGGGTAACTAACAGTTGTCCTGATTTGAATAATTTTTCAGTTGTATTCCCCCCTCTCAGACCAGAAATAAATCTCTCAAGTTCAGAATTTGATAAATACTTAATGCCAGAGTGTTCTAATGAACTACCATCAATTCTTATTCTTCTGGGTCTTAATTCAAAATTGCATGTAAATCCATGAAAAGGGTCTGCAATATAAGTTCTTCCATTCAAATCAAATAAGACACATCCATGGTTTGTTTTTAGATGGCTGTTTGCTTTATATAATATAAATCTTGGATTCCTCAATCTTAATTCCTTTGCTGCTGCATATAAAACAAATGTTCCCTCGCCGCAATTAGCATATATCCCCTCTTTGTCTTCTAGTTCATGTGGCAGCCTAAAAGCAACATTGTTCTCAACAGCAGTCCATACTCCACCATTCCAATGTCTTATAGCGGTCTGTACGCCCCTTATAATATCTAATTTGCCTGGTTTTTTCCTTTTTATTGAGGAATTTTCTTCCTGCGTTCTAACGTTTTCAATTAATTTTTGAATCCACTCTCTGGATTTTTCTTCAGGAAATACCATATTTATTAAAAAGTATTTTTATTTATCAAATGGGTTGCCAAGTTTTGTCACCCTGGTAACTAGCGAAGGTCTTGCTCCAGGAGAACCTTCAGATTCTATTGCTTTCACAATTCCACTAACATCTCCATTTTTTGGAGGAGTGCCATTTTTTACAGAATATGTTCCCCTATAGGTTAATGATTTGATTTCATAAGATCCAAAAATTAAATTTATCTTTTCTACTGGAACACTCTCTCTTTCAGCTGCTTTGCGATAGAAATCATCTCTAGCACTATTTTCAGTATTTCCTATGCCAATTTCGAAGGATACAGTCATAAGATTTCAATGCCAAACTAATATTTAAAATTAGTTATTTTTAAAAACAAGGTATAACATCAAAATTTATGCTTATTGACGTACATTCTCATTTAATGTTCCCGCAGTTTGAAAAGGATCTGGATGAGGTAATTAAAAGAGCTAAAAAAGCAGGCGTAAAATATATTTTATGTTCAGGGGTCAATCATTCCACAAATATTAAGGCGCTTGAACTTGCTGAAAAATATGATATTATATATCCCTCTCTTGGAATCTATCCGCTTGATGCTGTTGGCCTCGGGCACAGCGATGATGTTTCTGCAAGGCAGATTGAAGAGCTGAATGTTGACGAAGAAATTGAATTTATAAGAAAAAATAAGGATAAAATAATGGCAATCGGTGAAATTGGTCTTGACAGGCTGCCTGAAAACCCGAAATTAGAACAGCAGAAAGAAGTTTTTTGGAAAGTAATTGGCTTGGCTGAAAAAATAAACAAGCCAATAGTAGTTCACACAAGAAAAGCTGAAGCAGACTGCATTGAAATTCTGGAAAGCTCAAAACTAAAAAATGTTGTCCTGCACTGTTTCACAGGAAAGCTAAAGCTTGTCAAAAGGGCAGAAGATCTTGGATTTTATATTTCAATACCTGCAGTTGTTACAAGGTTAAAACATTTCCAGGAAGTAATAGAAAGAACATCAATAAATAATTTGGTGACTGAAACTGATGCCCCGTATTTAAGCCCGTATGCAGGAGAGAGAAATGAGCCTAGTTACATCAGGGAAACAATAAAAATTATTGCAAAAATAAAAAATATTTCTGAAGGCGAAGCAGAAGAAAACATTTTTTCGAATTTTAAAAAAATATTCCTGAAAAAATAAAAATAGCAAGTTTTTTAAACACAGGTCAGCATAAAATTTAATATAATGCTCAGCTTCGAACTGGGAAAAGAGGTTAGAAATAGAAAAAAAGAGGAAAGCAGCAAAGAAAAAAGCTGCTAAAAAAAGGAGGAGAAGATAAATTCTTCTCTTTTTTATTTTTTTCGGCCATCAATTTCAGAAAAATTCTAATCAACATTAATTATTGTGCCGTCAGGGCCGGGGTTAATAATCAAAGTGTTCCTTATCTTGTCCTGTTTCCTGAAATTTTCATGAAAGTGTCCGCATAAAACAAGAACAGGACCGACTTCATCAACAAACTTTCTTGTGCTTTTGCATCCTCTATGCCCCAGGCCGTTAACACTTAGGTCATCAAGCCTTGTTCCGTATATTGGGGCATGCGTAACGAAAATCAGCTTCCTTTTTTTGTCAAAAACTTTCTTAAACTGGTTTGATACCCTCTCAAATCCCTCCTCAACAAAGGAAAAGCCCCCTGTCCCCCATCCAAAGAATGAAAAATTATTGTGGGAAAATTCTCCGCTGTGAATGTTTATGAAGTTGGAATACTTAGAGCATACCATCTTTATGTCTTCAGGAGTTTCATGGTTGCCTGGTATAATCAGGATTTTTATGTTAAGCTTGTTTAAAATAGCGCAGCATTTGTCAAGCCCTTTGGTAAACATTGAAATATCCCCTGCACACACCATAAAATCAGGTTTATGCTTTTCAGCTTTTGCAACTATCTTGTTTAATGCCGCCTTATTTGCGTGTGTATCTGTAAATGCCAGTAATCTCATGAAAAAATAAAAAAGAGATGTTTTAAATCTCTTCTCATTCATCATATCCTAGCATAAATGCTGCCTCACTTGGGCTTATCTCGTCATTTGAGAGGAGATAATCAACCTCTTTTGCTGTTTTTCTTCTCATTTTCTTTCGCTCCAGGTTTTTCCGTCAACTGGCAGGCTTTTCAGCTGCAGGCAAAATAAATCGCTCACTAGTCTTGTATCTAAGTCTATTGCTAACATTTCTACACCTCCAAAGAATTTTAATATATAATTGCTGAGCAAATATATAAATCTGGCGCGGATCTCTTCATGTCGTGTCGCGTGCATTTTTAAATCTAAAATATATTTTAGAGTGTATAGAACATTGTTAAGTAAGAGGTTAGTTTTATGTCAAAAAAAATAAAATTTATCTAACAAATAAACTAATTATAGCTAAAATAATCGTTCCA
>CAYXPX010000055.1:0-5210 GCA_964467335.1 Candidatus Woesearchaeota archaeon
GCATCAAAACTTTTCCTTTCTGCTCTGCAGTTTCGTTTATTATTCTGATCAAATCATCCTCGCTCTGCTTTCTTGTTGGCGTGTTATCGCTCCTTGTACCGTAGGTGCTTTCCATCATTATGCTCTCAACCCGCGGGAATCTTGTGTTTGCTGAAGCAAGCAGGTTGCTTGTTTCATAATTAAAATCTGAGGAATAAATAAAGTTGTGCAAACCGTTGCCTACATGAAGATGTGCAAGCGCGCTTCCCAAAGTATGCCCTGCATTGTATAATGTAAGCCTGACGTCAGGAGTTATGTCTGAAACTTCCTCATACTCCAAACATATTGTATGTTTCACAAATTCTTTTACATCCTTTACGCCGTAAGGAGCTTCATTTCCCTCTTTCTCTGCAATTTCAATTAAATCAAGGCACATCAATGCAGTAACATCCCTGCATGGCTCTGTACAATAAGTCGGTCCCCTAAATCCCATCTTGTATAAAAAAGGAACTGTGCCACAATTATGCACAACAACACCATTTGCTATAAAATTACTATTATTTTCTACTTTTAAGTCTACCAAATATTCATATTTATTTTTGTATTTTTCAATAGATTTTATTTTCTGCCATTTAACCTCACAATTCATGAAGAACTTCAATTTTTTAAATTTTTCTTCAGCCTCTTTTCTTATCTCATTTAATCTTAAATTTAATTTATTGTTTACTAAATCATAATATGCTCTGCTTTTTCTATCCTCCAGTTTTGAAATTTTATCTACTGACAGACTAGTCAGTCTTCCCAATCTCCCTTTGCTCATACCTGCAATTAATCTTTTTTCCTTCAAATCACAATTTAAAGACTTGCCTAATAAATTAATTCTCTTATTTAGAAGATCATACAAAAGTTTAGCAGTGATTCTAGTTAATTTGCTGGTATTATCACTATAAACGGCAAATAAGCTTGTTGGCAGGTCCTTTTTTAAAATAATATCACTGGAACTGCTGCCAAAACCAAATAGTTTTATTATTCTTTTTATATCACTAGATATTAATGGTATGAAATCGGCATCCCTTGCTTTAATTTTTTTAATACTTAATAATAATTTTCTTAATTTTTTTTCTTTTTCAGGATGGCTAAAACCAATTAATTCAGAAAATTTTTTAATAGCATTTACAGAATTTATATTAACCCTATAAATAATACTATCCTCTAAAAAACTTCCTCCCTTCCCTTTATTTAGACTTGCGCATATTCCTAACCTATTTAACATAAATTGTATTTGTTCTGCTACTTTTATACTCGATGAATCAATAGCTATTTCTTTATCTTTTACACAGCCTTCTGCATCAGCAAAACCCCTAATAAAACCCCTCACAACTTCATTAGAAGACAAAAATACATTTTCTGGGATATAAATATTTTTACTATAATTTAAAACAGAATTGAAATTACTTTTTATGTATCTAATAATTGCAGCATTGTTAACTTCAATTACCAATGCATTTTTTTCCTTATCCGAATGATTAACAATTTCTGGTTTGTAATTAAAGGTTTCATAAAATAATTCAGAATAAATGTCAAGACATTCGCCTGATTTTTCAGTAATTCTTATTGATCTCTCAGTTGCTAGATGCCCGTCACCCGCAATATAACCAAGACATTGAGATAATTTAAAGTCTAATTTGATTGGAAATTTTGTTTTTTTAATATCAAAATTCCTGTAAAACTTATTTTTATCCAGACTATAGAAATTTAAAATTGTATTTAATGTGTTTGTGTATATATGCTGGTTTATATTTTCTAAAGTGTAAACATAATTTCTACTTTTCTTAAGTGCCTTAGATAGGACTCTCTGGGATAATTCATGTTTTTTTCTTAAACTCTTTAAGTAAATTTTTGCTTCTTCCGGCAAAACAACCCTCTCCCTATAATCAATGTCTGTTTGTAACCTAATTGAATCTAAATTATTAGTTTTGCGAATAGCGCAAGGAATTATCAAACCTTTTTTCAAATCTTTTGCTTCGATTTCTTTTACTTCCATATTTTCAACAACAAAAAATTTATGATTTGGAGAAGCCTCTATGCTGTAATAAGGTGTTTTGACTTTAATCAGCTCTTTATGGGTATAAGTCCTAACTTTTTTTATACACTCCCCCACCTCTTTTTTGCCATTTTTCCAATTCATTGTTAATAATTTATCTCCTTCTCTAATCTCATCAATCGGTTTTATTATTCCATTTCCCAATTCTACTGGTGTATCTGGAGGCAAACAATGATCTATATGGCTGTGGCAAAGAACAACAGCATCAAGCTCTTCTATTTTAAATTCAGGCGCATCAAGATATGGGAATGCCTGCTCTCTGGGAGCTGCCACATTGAATCCGCAATCCAGCAACACCTTGCTTTCAGGAGTCTGCAGAAGAAAACAGCTTCTGCCAACTTCCCTTGCGCTGCCAAGGCATGTAACCCTGACCCACTCGTCCCTTCTTGAACCAGTCCAGCCCTCATATATTCTTTTTCCTATTTTATGGAGAAATTTTCTTCTGTAATCGCTTAGATCATAAAGAACCTGCCTTATATTTTCTATTATTTTTGACCTCATCGGAGGCACTCTTCTTACAATCGGGGTCCACAATGTTTTTTTCTTTATCTCCTTTAATATGTCGCCACCTTTTCCTATTGCTATGCCGGGCTTTTCAGATTCTATAATAACAATGCTTCTCTGCGGATCAAAAAGCATGTTAATTTCCCCTGCATCCTCAGGCATTGTTTTTTTTATTATTTTTTGCGTGTCTTCAATGTCCATAACAACTGAAGGATCTGCCCTCAGCTCAACACGCTTTTTCAGGCTGTCAACTATTCCCTTAATGACTCCCCTATTGTCAAGAAAAAAGTCCTTGTCTTTAGTGTAAAGCACTATATTTGCGCCCTCAAATACAGCATCACTTATTTCTATATTTGAAGGAATACCCTTCATCACTTCGTCCAGTATTTTTACCATTTTCTGTATATAAGAATTTTAAAATAAAAATTTATAACCTCAGCCTTGTGTCAAGCTGTTTTTCGACGACTTTTCTTGTTCCGTCTTTTGTAATTGAGATTATATCCACGCCGCCGCCGCTGCCTGTATCTCTCTGCATTGCTGCATCAAGCGCCCTAGCAGCAAGCTTAATACCCTCATCAACAGACAGGCCCTCCTTATAATTTGCCTCAAGAACACCTGTTGCAAAAAGCATGCCTGAACCTGTGGTTGTGTAATCATCAAATCTTGTCAAAGAACCGTCCATTCCGAGTTCATATAAATAATAACCTGAATCATCCTTGCCTCCCAAGAGAAATCCTGTAATTCCAGGTATTGCACTAAACTTCCTTGAATTTGCATAGACAAGGTTTGCAAGCATATTTGCAACTTCACTTACTTTTATCTTCTTTCCTCTTCTCAGCTCGTCAAGCCTTATCTGGGCCCTTATCAGCTTTGTCAACAACTGAATGTCAGAAACAAGGCCTGCAACAGTTATTGCAAGACCATCATTTATAATAAGCACCTTCTGAAATTTCTGGTTTGACACTATCACGCCGCCAAGAGTCATTTTTCTATCTGCACCAAGAACTATTCCATCCCTGCATACAATACCAACATTTGTTGTACCTGTTTTGTGCAATAGATTTTCACTCATACACAATTCACCTTCAGAAACATCTTAATATCTTAATGAACAAATCATTTATATAGCTTTCGGTGGGTTTTTTATTTCTAATTTTATCTTTTTCACCCTTGATCTTACATTCTTGTCTCTAATAATGCTCTTTGCAAGATCTGAAACTTTTGTAAATCTTCTTGGCATATAAGCCACTAATCTTTTGTTTCTTATTATGATTTTGCGGTTTTTGTGCTTCAGCCTGAAACTTGCAGCACTTTCTGACATGGTTATGTAAGGGCCGAAATGCTCCCTGTATTTTTTGATTTTCTTATTTTTAAACTTAAAACAGAGATATGCATTTTTATCCCAAAACCAGCCTGAATTTTTAACTGCAAATCCATTATCAATAAACTCCCTTTTTATAAATTCAAATGCCTTGAGCATCTTTGTACCCACAACATCTTCATTGCCTTCTAGCGGATACACTTCAAAAACCAGATCATATTTTTTAAGATTTATTTTTTTTTCTTTAAAATAGCTTATATTTTGTTTTTGCAAGAATTTTTTGCACAGGGCTGCAAATTCACTGAATTTTTCTTTCCTTAGTGCTGCAGCTGCATTTCTGTTGGGCTGCACAGGATCTATGACAATTAACGGGAATTTCTGCCCACTAACAAAATTATTCCTGCCAAATGAAATAATCTCGCTGTATTTCCATTTAGCCGCATTTTTTATGAAATTCTGGAAACTTTTATAATAAACCACAAGCAGTTCCACCAAGTAACCTGAAAATCCGCCAATATAGGTTTCAGCGCCGTAACATTTATTCATTTTGAGAAAATATTTTGCAAGCCTGATTTCATCACACAGCTTCTCATTTGTTTTTTCTTTTACAAATTTCACATGCATAAGGCTTATGTCTGTTATATTTTCAGCTTCTTCAGGCTTTTTTATTTTAAATACAGGCACAAGCTCAAAACCAAGGCCTTCAAAATCAACTATAAAATAATCCCTGCTTCCATGCAGTTTCCTGTATTTCTTGAATGATTTTTTTATAGAATACTCAAGCCTTTCTGACATTTTTTTGTTATTTTCAAATACAACAAAAACATCAATGTCATGGTTTCCTTTCAGCCAGGTATTTTTTGCGAAACTACCGCCTATGAATGCAGAGGCATTTTTTAGTTTTGGATTTAATATCTTCAGAAATTTTTTTACTCTTTCTGATATCTCTTTTACCTCATTTTCTTCTGGCTTTATTTTTGACAATATTTTCTTGAACATAAGATAAAAGACTGCTTCCTGTTAATAAAATTACCCAAAATATTGGCTGTTAAGTTAAAGTCAGGTATTGAAAATCAGAGACATAATCTTTATATTGGCAACTGGTTTACTACCAAATAATTACTACAATAAAAACATTTAAAAGTAAACTAATTACGTAATGTTATGCCAAAAAGTTCATCACAAAAAGGAAAGGACACCAGGAAAACGGGTGTTTCTTATTCTTTAGTTTATGGTACTGAGGGAGTAAGACAGAGAGTTAATCCTGAAACAGGAAAACCATTTGAATCAAGAACTGAATAT
>CAYXPX010000056.1:0-5132 GCA_964467335.1 Candidatus Woesearchaeota archaeon
TTAGGGGTGGAGAGGCTGTTCTTAATCTGAATGGGGAAACCTATAGAATGAGAGAAGGAGATAATGTGAATGATGGTTCTTGTGTTGTTTTGTTGGTTGATGCAAGGGATAGCTCTGCGCTGTTTGATGTTAATGGAAAGGCTGTTGATTTGAATGTTAGGAATGGGGAGATTGTTGAGGAGTGCTTGCCTGGAAGCAGAAGATGCAGTTGTTGGATTACATTTGATAGATTTGAGAGTGATGGTGGGGCAAGAATAAGAGTAAATGGTGCCGAAAATTTTGCTTTGAGAGCAGGAGATTCTGCTTCGAGTAGTGAATGTGGTGTTATCAGGATGTTGGATGTATCTAGAAGCCTTAACTCTATTTCTTTAGATGTTCATGGAAATCTAATTCATTTATTTAGGGGGAGCAGCAGAAATGTGGATGAGTGCTTAAGTAGATATGAAAGTGATTGTGCCTGTGATGTTAGATATATTAGATCTACACCTGATGGCGCTGCAAGAATAGCAGTAAATGAAGACTTATTTGAAGTTCGAGAGGGTGATAATGTTCTGGCTGATTCATGTGAAGTTACACTGTTAGATATGGATGAAATTGCTGGTTCCATATCTTTGGATGTAAACGGGCAGATAGTTGAATTGAGAAGTGATTTTTATGGTTAAATTTATTTAGGAGTATTTTATTTCTGCTTTAATTCATTTACTTTATTCGAGAGATTGTTTACAACAAGGTGATAATGATGCAGTTTTGCGAGCATTTCGTTTATTCCCATAGAAAATTCCCTTATTGGCAGCGTTATTTTGTCAGCGTCAAGAATTTCAAGCGATGACGGAAGATAATTATAGCAGAAATTAAGCAGCCTGCTGAAATCATTTATTTTTATCTCTGTCTCTGCAAATGAGGCAAAGAAGTTTTCTTTTATTTTTTCTGTTTTCTGCATTTCACTTTTAATTATTTTTATTCCTTCCTCATTCTTTAGTTTTTCAACAACTTTTTCCATTGTTTTTTTTACATGGTCCTCAGGATAGCCAAGAACTTCTATTGTTGCTCTAACGGTGAAGACCATTGTTCTGTTGTTTCCTTTAGTGTTTTTTCCGTGTTTTTGCTTGAAAACAGCCCAATTACTGTAATTGCCAGCATTACAGCCATTCCATTATATGAGGCGATATCCTTTGCTTTTTCGTTTTTTGACTCATAAATTGTGCTTCCCACTGGGTTTACTGTGGAATTTATAATGCTTTCGTCTTCTGCCGAGAGTTCTGCTATTGTTATGTTGTTTTCATATGTATCTATTATGCCTAATTCTTCTTCTGCTGTGCATGTATTAATTATTGATATTGTTTCAGTTAGATTTTTATTTAGTGCTTCTATAGTAAAGTTATATTCTTTTTCTTCTATTGTGCAGTCTTTGGGTATTGTTAAGGTTAAATTAAATACTGATTCATTGTACTGCCCTAAAAGAGTATATGCGCTTATGTTTGTTATGTTTTTTATATAATAATTTATTGTCATGTTTGTAAGGTTTCCGGTGTATGCAGACATTGTCGCTGTCAAATTATTTCCTGTCTCTATTTTCCTGGTTCTTTTTATGTGCAGTTTTTCCAATTTTAAATATGGCTCAGGATCTTTTTCAACTTCTATAAATACACTTAATTCACTGCTGGTTTTGTTGTTGATATTTATGCAGCTAATTGATTTTAAGTTATTCTTTATTGTAATATTCTGGCTTTCTTTTAATCTTGGGGTAAACTGCTTTTTGTTAAGGTTATTTGTTTCAATCTTTTCTTTTATTATGTCTCCGTTCTGATCCTCTATCCAGTATTCTATAAGAAAACCGTATTCTCTGCTTGTTAGATTATTGTAGATTTCTATTTTTTCTTTATTTTTTGAGATTAGGGTGTTTGTTTTCAGATCAATGGCTATGTCGCACATTCCTTTAGGGAGCGTATTGTTTTCTTCTGTTGTGTTTTGGATTGTTGTGTTTTCTGATGCATTGCATGGTGCTTCATGTGAGTATGCTGAAACTGAGGTTAAGATTAATGCCAAAATTATAATAAAATATTTCATGGAGTCTTTATCCGTGTTTAAAGTTTATATTCCTTTACTGGAATTTTTTGTAGAAATATTCAGATTTTCTGGAAATTCCAAGAATTTGTTTAATTTTCCAGGGAGATTACAATATGTTCTCTGTCTGGCACACTAACTGAGATTTCTTCTCCAGCTTTGAGCTTGAGGCTATTAATAACATATTTATTTAAGTATATACCAAGTCTATTTTTTGATAATTTTGTTATTTTCTGGCTTATTTTGAAATCCTGTTCTTTTAGTTCTTTTAATATTTTTGGCTGATTTTTTTTATCTAACTTAAAGTATTCACACTTTGTGCATTGATAACTTTTTATCGCATGTTTTGCACCTTCTATTTTTATATTCACTAATCTTAATTTGGAATTACATTTTTTACATTTCATTTTCTTTTTGCATTTATTACATAAAGGGTGTTATTCTCTAATTTGCATAGTATATAATATTTCTTATTCTCTATCTCAAGTCTGTTTTTCTTTTTTCTTATTGTTTTGCTTGAGGCAAATATTATTTTTATTACTTCAAACCATGGCACATCTTTTTCGTGTTCTTCAATATAATGCCTGGTTTTTTTAATGTCAGTGAAGTAAACCATCTGATTTTTCCTGACCACATAAGTGTAGTCTTTTTTATTATATAGATCTGCTTATTAATAATCTGAAGTTTATATTCCTTTACTGGAATTTTTTGTAGAAATATTCAGATTTTCTGGAAATTTCAAGAAGTTGTTTAATTTGGATTTTTTATGAACCGCAGGATTTAAATATGATTAGTATGGGGATTAAGTATAATGTCAAAAAGATGGCTAGCTTCAGTGGGAGCAATTCTGATAGTTGTTTTTGCAATCTTTATGGTGGGATATTATTCTTCGAGTTCTGTTACAGGATTTGGGCTGTTTGACAAGTTTTCATTTAAATTAAATGGTGTGCAGGTTGGTGCCAAACCTGTTTCTACTGCATCTTTGCAGTGCAGGGATTATGACGGAGGCAATATTCCATCAAAAGGAAGCTATACATTAATACCAAGAACAAAAAGCACTGATTTTACTGCCAAGGGAGATTTTTGCAAGAGTAACAAAGTTTTAGTTGAGCAGACGTGTTCAGGAAACAAGCAGGCTTCTTTAGAAACAGACTGCTCAAAACAAAAATTATCCTGCCTGATAAATACTGAAGGCTATGCTTACTGCGGAAATCCTTCAAAATTCAGCCCTAAGCAAAAATTAAGCATACAAAACAGGTTAATTAAAGAGTTGGATACAGTATGCAGCGAAGCACAGAGATTGTTCGGACCTATAAAAACCCAGGAGATATTTGATGAAAGACCAGTTTATCCCATAGACTTTTGTGCTGAAAAATTACCGCAAAGATACTTAGAAGCATTTTTATCAGGAGATTATGAGAGGGCAAATACTATTTTATTGAGAATACATTATTTTTTCTTAGGAAGCAATTCAGATACAGGAAAAACTGCTGACTGGGTATTAGCAAAATATTATAATAATTTATTTACAAATCCAAAGCTGGCCAGCATGAAGAATGCAGGCATTGCCGGCACTTTGGGAATGGCTGTTTATTTTGCTGATGTGGTTCCTGATGGATTTACAAGAAGAATAATGATAAAAGGCGGTGTTTCCCAGAGCCCAAAGACCGCAGGGGCAAAAGTAACTGGAAAATATCATTATCCCGGCCATGATCCTCTCAGGAACAGGAATAATATTTTTATTAATGCTGCTTATACTCATGCACAGCTTGCAGAGGGAATAATGGTTTATGATCCTGGAACTGATGGATTAGTTACTATTGGCAATAGGGATGCATTAAGAGTCAATGATGCTTTCAGCATACAGCCTTCAAGATGTGGAGATAATGGAGCGATGACGTGTGCTGTCGGGTACTTAATTGATCCTGTATTTGGTTCTTTTAATGGCTGCACTTTGAAAACAGCTGCTGAGCATGATTTTTCATGTCCTGATAGCAACACATGCAGCAGAAACAGGAATGAGATTTCAAGCACTGAAAAAATAGACACTGATTATTATGTTTATATGGGAACTGAGGCACCTACTGAAGCTGAATATTATGACAACACATGCGAGCCTGAAAGACAGAGAGGAGGTCTTGGCAGAGGAGATGAAGGACCTAGCGGAAGTTTGCCTTCAATTTCGCCTTTCTTTACCGGAGGGATATGCATGCCTCCGCCTAATTCTCTTGTTGCAGGACTTAACAGAATTTTACAATGCAACCGGGATTTAATTCAGGTGGTACAGAGAACTTCTGAGTTTGATAATCCAATGTGCCCTGGCACTGGTTTTTCTGCTGATGGTGAGGGCGGTGGAGAAGGTGGTGAAGTTGATCCTTGTGCTGATGTAAGCTGTCCTAGCGGACAGTATTGTGCAAACGGAGTATGTAATGACAATGCTCCTGAAGAGAATGCTTGTCCGGGAGTACCTTGTCCTGCTGGACATCACTGCGGTCAAGGAGGTTATTGTTATGCTGATGTAGAAGAACATGAGTTTGAAGATGATCCTGTTACTGGTGAAGTAGATGATGAAGATGGGAGTAGCAGCAGCGAAAGTGAGATTGGCTATGTTTATCCTGATGATTTGACGCCGGATGAGGAGGATAATATTATATCGAGTTTGGGACAATACTTACCAGATCGTTCTAGAGAAGAATCAAGACAAGGACAATTAGAACAAATAGCGGCTGGAGTTTCTTGTATCTCTCCTTTTTGCCCTGGATGTTCATCAGTGGATATACAGGAAGCCATATTGGAAGTATATGATGTTTCTAGAAATTATATTGACTTTCTTCAAGGCCGTCCTTTAGGGCTACCTGAAACGCGAGTTCAATTAGATATTAGACTAGATAGGAATGAAAATACTGAGTTAGGGGGGGAGGAAGTAAGGGCATATGTAAGTAGTTATCCTAACCACCGATATTTGATTACATTATCTAGGAGTGGTTTAATTAATATTGGGACAGAGTATAGTTATTATCCTGCATCTATACATGATGAATTAGTCGATGTTGTTTTCGTTGTATTAA
>CAYXPX010000057.1:0-2008 GCA_964467335.1 Candidatus Woesearchaeota archaeon
CTATGATTATCAAATATCCATAAAGAAAACTTTAGATGAATTAATCGATCATGCACAAATAACAGAAACAATTTCAAAAACAGAATGGAATAATTATAATGCTGAAGAATTGTTTAATAATGCTCCAGCAGTAAAAACTTATCTTGATGGCATTGTCCAAAATACAGCAGCATATGAAACTGTAAAAAGCATTAAGGTTGCAGGAACTGATGCAGCAAGCATGAGATTATTCGTTGAATATCAAGTTGCTCAAGATGGCCAAGTAATTGGAGTCAATAATGGCGGAACATATTTTGGTGAAGTTGATTTAGATGATAATCAAAAGCAGGAGTTGTGGGGGAATTTTGTTAAGGTGGCGGAAGACGCGAGAGGTGCTGATGGGTTTCCTGCAACTAATCAGGAAGCAACAACAGCAATGGAAATTGCTCTACAGGCATTAAAAGATGCGCATAGTTATACTTTTAGGTCTCCAAATACAACCCCTAACACTACCGAGTATGCCCCAGTTTCTTGCGGGAATATTACACGAATTTATTTTGATGCTATAATAGGAAAAAATAAAATAGGCACCATTAACGAAGCTATGCTAGATTATACAGAAGAAAACAAGGTTTGTCCTGGGATTGCCTCTACAATGTCAACTAATCTAACAAGTGCAGGAATTCCAAACTTAATTATGACGCCTACACTTACAAGATACAAAGCCTTGAAAAATACACATATTTTTATAGTAAATAATATATAAATTATGATATTTTGCTTTTCTAATTAAGGAAGTTCGCTATTTTTATCTACACAAATAGTATTAGGAATACAACATTGTAATGTATAAAGATTACTATCAAAAATACACTCTGTAAATGCCGCACCATGCGACGGACAACTATAAATTTGTCCTTCCCTATTGTCACAACTATCAAACCAGTATACCGCACTACCATCACAATCTATATATGAATTTGGTGTACAAGCAGCATTCACACTCGGTCCTGTTTGAGATGATGTTGAAACCAATGGATTAACCCCATCACTCGCTTCAAATTTGAAATTATGAGTTCCAACTGAAAGAGTTGTTGACTTTTGATATACTGCTCCATCTGTATAATCTGTACCTAAATAATATGCAAAAGTCATTGAAGATGATGAGCCATCTATAACCACATCAATATCATCAGGCTCCTCATTATCAGCATCCGTATATGTTACACTAAATGTAAAAGTTGTGGTTGTATACCCTGATGCAGGAGTTACACTATCGCTTGTTAATGTTGGCGCATTATTAGGACCCACTGATTCTCGTATTGTAATCTGCGCACTATCTGTTGTTGTGCCATCACTTATTTGAACTTCAAAAGTTACATCTCCTTCAGAAGTATCTGGCGTTCCACTTATAACTCCACTACTGCTCATAACTAAATGACTTGGAAGATTTCCACTTGTTATTATAATTGATGTTGGCGTTCCAGTAAATGATATAGAATCAGAATATGCAGTTCCAACTGTATACGAACTTAATGTTTGATCGCCAATAGACAGGGATGGCGGAGTGAGTCCCAAATCAGTTGTCACATCAATAATCACATCATCCATCTCTGCAGGTACTTGCGTGCCTTCTGTTAATATCACCGTTTCTATTGGAGTATTATCAATTTCCTCAGCAATTCCCAAGCCTTCAATAACCTCTTTGCAATCAACACTGTCAAATCTTTTGTTTATTTCGTAAGACACTTTTTCTTCTTCACCTTTTTTTAATTCACCAAATTGCCACATTATTAAAGGATCATCTCTTTGCTCAACAGTAACCTCGGTACCTTGCTGCGTTTCAAATAAATAATTCTGCAAATCATCCACGCATTCTTTTGGTATATACTCAAAAAATCTAAAATCCCTAGCATCTCCTCTGGGCCTGATTAATATTTCAACTTTGCTAATTCCTGAATCAGGGCAATAGGTATATTTTCTATAAAGATCAACGCTGTTTAACGTTTCAATAATCTTCTTAACTTCT
>CAYXPX010000057.1:2018-4343 GCA_964467335.1 Candidatus Woesearchaeota archaeon
CTGGGCATCCAACACATTCATCCCTCCTGAAAATATAAGATTCCCTTAAAGCGTCTTCCTTATCTTCATCCAAAACAATAGGATCATATGTGCATTCAAGCTGCTCGCAGCCCGGGATTATATCAACAGCTTTTCCCCTGCCCTCCAAAAAGAAATTTATCCTTTCGTTCATGGGTATTAAGCATTCAAAATAAGGATATTCTAGCTCCAGATTTCCGGCAAAAAAAGACTTCTTAACCTCATCGTCTTTAACCAAAAACAGGTTATTTTTAACGCCGCTTTGCAGGCTGTCTTTTAAGAGCGGAATCCTGTTAAAAGCATCCAGGCTTATGTTTTTGTTTAAATTAAAAAAATAGATTTCGTCAACATTGCATGGAGTTAAAAGAGTTTTTTCCAGAACAGAGCCAAAGTTAATGCCTTCATCAAGCCCTTTTAAATCAGTTTCAAAATCCGCAATCTCTGTCAAGCATGCCTTTTCCCTCACCATAACCAATGCCTTATATCCTGAGATTAGGGTGAAAGCAATAACTGCGGCAATTAGAATATACTTGAATACCTCCCCTATCTGCCCTCTTTTTGCCATTTTATACTATTTTTCCTGAATAATAGCTCTGTTCTTCACATTATTGACAATTGAATTTAATAATGGCTCTTGCTTTAATAAATCTGATTTAAACTTCTTTTTTGTATAAATTAAAGGATTCAATTTATTCCCAGTTATCGCTGAAATTTCCCTGCACGTTTTGCCAACTAACTTTCTGTTTTCGTTAGCAAACAATATGTCAATATCGCTTCTTTTAGTGTAATCTCCTAAGACATAAGACCCAAAGAGATAAATTTTATAACTGGAATTTATTAATTCTTTGTTATTAAGCAATAGACCTATCGCTGTTTTCAGTATTTTTGATCTATCAAGTATTTTTTCAAGGTGGTATTCTTCTAAAAGTTTTGTTAAGATTTCATAATCTCTGTTTTTGTTTAAGGAATATTGCACTTCTTTGCCTAATCTCTTTTTTATGACGAACTTCGCGTCATATAGCCTATTTAAAACATTAAAAGCGAGTGAGGGATTTATCTTCAATTTTTTGGCAATATTCCTTAAATAATCCTCTCTTTCAGCGTATATCTCAAGCAAAACATCCAATCTTACCTCGCTTAAAGGAAGTATCTTTAAAAAGTTCATAGCAACCCCGCTAAAATTTTGATATTATTCTTTATTTTTTCTAATTCCTGTCTGATATCCATTTTGGTCACTTCTTCCCATGCTTTTGGCTTGTATAATGCAAAATTTCTTTGAATTCTAAAATCATCAATATCTTGCATAATATCTTCAGAAGTTTTTGCGCTGCTTTTTAACGCATTTTCAACAACAAGGTGCAATTGCGAGGCAATCTCATCAGTAATAATATTGTTTTTCAACAAAGCAGTTAGTATGCAGCCATGATCTTTTGAATAATAGCCGTAATGCTTTACTAGCAAGGCATTGAGCATATGAAACAAAGCCTGATAGGCTTTAATTCTTGTCCAATAATAATCCTCATTTTTAAAGTCATTATCAGCAGAAGCTATGTCTTTTTGGCTTCTGACTGCATAATCATGGAACTGCTGTGCATCAACCTTTCTGAATTTGTTGTTTATCTCGCAGTTTTTATAGGCATTTTCCAAAGCCTTTGCAGTTTTAGGCAGTGTTCTTTTGTTCATTGTTTATTTTAAAGTAAACATACGTTTATTCTAGAGTAAACATTATTATATATAAACATTTCGTTTTTTACCTGCCCTCTTTTTGCCATTCTTGACTCTCTAATCACCATATGGTCTCTACATAACTGGAGTCTTTTATATTTTTATCTTTTGTTATCAATTTAGATTTTGTTATACTTGCAGTAGCGACTATAATCCTATCATGAATATCCTTCAATTTTTTATAGTATTGCATCTCTATCAAAACTTCAAGATCAAGATCAAAAACAATGTAATTTACGCTTTGCTTTAGCTTCTCCAGTAAATCACTGAATTTTATTGCCGCATCTTTACTTTCAGCTATGTACATAACCTCTGCGATGACTATTGTGGGTATTACAATCACGCTTTTTCCTGCATCTGTATTTTGAAAGATTACTAATACTTCTTTTCCAAGCTTTTTATCTTCGGTGAGAAACCAGACAAGGCTATGCGTATCTGCAACATAAATCATTATGAACCAACTTTAAACAAAGATTTTTTTACATCCCTTGATATTTTTTCATTATATCCTTTATGAAAAGACTGAAGACTGCCATAAACACCATGCAGATTTTTAAGAAGATAATTTTTTTCTTTTTGTAT
>CAYXPX010000057.1:4353-5034 GCA_964467335.1 Candidatus Woesearchaeota archaeon
AACAAAGATTTTTTTGCATTTTCTATATCTTTTTCTGAAACAGAAATATTTTTTAATGCCCCTTTTAATTGTACTATTTTATCATACTTTTTTTCTTGTGATAGCTTCATAACCATAGCCTTTAGAGTATCAATCTCATTTTCCATTATGTTAATTTTCTTGTTTATTTCAATTTCTATCGCCATTCTTATATCCAATTGCCATTGCTACTATTTAAATCTTTCTCGGCATAATTATATTTTTTCCCTCACCATAACAAATGACTTATACCCAAAGATTAGAACAGAACCAGCAGCTAAGGCAATCAGAACATACTTGAATACCTCCCCTATCTGCCCTCTTTTTGTCATTTTTCAGGATTAAATACGTTCAACCCCTCTTTTTCAGCTGCTTTTATCAAGGATTTATCAGAGCAAATAAATTTTTCGATATTTTGTTTATGCGTTAATGCTGTATAAAGATGTATAGCATCGTTAATTGGTATGTGGTATTTAGTAATAAGATCCAAACTGGAAATAATATTCATCGGGCTTACGTTTTCTATAATCAAGGTTCCAACTTCAAATAACTCTATAATATCATTTAAAAAATCAGAAACTAGCTTTGAGGATTCTTCCTCGGTAAGTGCTTTAATCCTGCTCCACTTATCAAAAACAGAGACAGTTTCTCCGATAAAGAGTA
>CAYXPX010000058.1:0-4972 GCA_964467335.1 Candidatus Woesearchaeota archaeon
CGTGTGCGTTTAATTTTTGCAATGTTCATCTGTCGTTGTGTGCCTTCACCGCAATCAAATAGTATTCCCTGCCCTTTGTATTCTAAAAATACACTAGATACATTGCGCTCTTTTGTTGGCACCATGCAGCTTGTCCCTAAAAATGTAAGTTCCATGACTATTAGTAACTATAGAATTATATAAAAGTATAGCATTATCACTATATTTTCAATACTGAATTCTATATAATGCTTGATTTTTGTATTTCTTGTTTTGGCAAAACTTTGCAGAATTTAAAGTTCAAACAATAAAACTTATAAGCCCTTTTCTGGTTAAAACTGCATGGAAGATTTAAAGAGGATTATAGATTCGCTGCACTCTCTTGAAAGAAGGGTGCTGCCGTTTCTTGAGAAATACAGCGCAGCAGAGGAAATCTCAAAGAATTCAGGCATGCTTGATTTGGAAGTTATAAGGGCTCTGCAGTGGCTCCAGAACAAAAATATAGTTTCTATTGAAACAAAAGAGATTAAGTTTGCATCGCTGACAGGAAAGGCTGAAAGGCTTCCTGAAAGAATTGTCATGCAGAATCTTGATAAAAACTACAAAACGCTTGATGAATTAAAAAAAAGAACAAACCTTACAGACCAGGAGCTTAATGCTTGCATCGGCCTGCTGAAAAAAGAAAATTTGATTGAAATAAACAAGGATAAAAATCTCAGGATAAGGCTGAATGAAAACAGCACTAGATGGCTTGCAGAAAAAACCAATGAAGAAAAACTTTTTGAAAAATTAAAAAATGGGAAGATTGCTTTTGAAAAATTAAATGCAGAAGAAAAGAATGCCTTTGGAAATCTCCACAAAAGGGGACTTGCAGCAGAAGAAAAGGCAAAGAAGTTTTCTGCAAAACTTACTGAGCTTGGAAAAAGACTGCTGAAAGAAAAAATAGAAACAGATGTTATTGACCATCTCACGCCAGAAATATTGAGGGAAAAATTATGGGTTAATAAAAAGATAAGGGGTTATGATATAAAAGCCAATGTCCCAAAAATACAGAGAGGCAGAAGGCATTTTGTTGATCAGACAATAGAATATGTAAAGAGGATATGGCTTGATCTTGGGTTCATAGAGCTTCAGGGAAACATTGTGCAGACTTCATTCTGGAATATGGACGCATTGTTTATCCCGCAGGATCATTCAGCAAGAGAGATGCAGGATACATTTTTTGTAGGAAGCAAAGGAGAAGTTCTTAAGGGAAAAATTCCGCATGATATTGCAGAAAAAGTAAGAAAAGTTCATGAAAATGGGATAGGGTCAGGCCGGGGATGGGGCGGCAAATGGAAAAGTGAAACAGCAAAAGAAGTTCTTCTCAGGACCCATACAACAGTGTTAAGCGCTCTTGCTCTGGCAAACCTGAAAAAGGAAAATCTTCCTGCTAAGTTCTTCAGCATTGGAAAAGTTTATAGAAATGAAGCTCTTGATTGGAAACATTTGTTTGAGTTTTATCAGGTTGAAGGAATAGTTGTAGATCCAAAAGCAAATTTGAGGAATTTAATAGGCTATCTGAAAGAATTTTACAGAAAAATGGGTTTTGAAAAAATAAGAGTAAAGCCTTCCTTTTTTCCATACACAAGCCCGTCACTGGAGATTGCTGTCTGGCACTCAAAGAAAAAAGAATGGATTGAGGTTGGAGGTGCGGGGATATTCAGGCCTGAAGTCACAAAACCATTGCTTGGATTTGAATGTCCAGTGCTTGCATGGGGTCAGGGACTGGAAAGGATTTTGGTTGATTATTACAAAATAAAAGATCTCAGGGAAATATACAGCAATGATCTGAAGATGCTGAGGGAAATAAAGGAGTTTGCAAAATGGCAGTAATAAATGTAAACAAGGAAGAATTTCTGAATCTTGTAGGAAAAAAAATATCCAATAAAGAAATTGAAGATGCAGTAAACTCACTGGGAATGGATCTTGAAAAAATTGAAGGCAATGAAATTACCGTTGATATAACAGCGAATAGGCCTGATCTTTTGAGCCAGAGCGGGCTTGCAGGAGCAGTGTCATCTTTTTTAAATATTAAAAATGGGCTGAGAAAATATGAAGTGCACAAGTCAAAGTATGCTGTAAACATTGAAAATGCATTTGGCGGATGGCCTTATGTTGTCTGCGCTGTTGTCAAAGGCGCAATACTTGATGATGAAAGAATAAAGGAAATAATACAGCTTCAGGAAAAATTGGGAACAACTTTTTTGAGGAACAGGAAAAAAGGTGGAATTGGTTTGTACCCGCTTAAAAATATAAAATTTCCAGTCAGATACACATGCGCAACGCCTGAAAAAATAAAATTCAGGCCTCTTGGTTTTTCAAAGCCGGCAACAGCATTTGAAATTCTTGAAACCCATCCTGCAGGCAGGGAGTATGCAAATATAATGTCCAGCTGGGAAAAATTCCCTGTTTTTTTGGATGCAGCAGAAAAGACAATGTCAATGCCGCCAATAATAAACTCAGAAGATATGGGGAGGGTTATGGAAGATACCAGGGAGATTTTTGTTGAGGCAACTGGGACAGATTTTAGGACAATAAATTATGCCCTGGATATTGTGGTAAGTTCTCTTGTTGATATGGGGGGAAAAGTATATTCTGTAAAATTATTAAAAGGGAAAAAAACAATTGAAACTCCTGATTTTAATCCTGAAGAAATGAAGTTTGATATTAATTATATAAACAGGCTTTTGGGATTAAACCTAAATGAAGCAATGCTGAGAAAATTATTTCTAAGAATGGGATACGGAATTAAAAACAAGAACACAGTTCTTGTGCCGGCATTAAGGACAGATGTCATGCACCAGACAGATCTCGCGGAGGACGCTGCAGTTGCATACGGCTATGAAAATTTAAAAGAGGAAATCCCTGAAGTTTTTACAATTGCAGAAGAAAATAAATTTGAGATATTCAAGAAGAAAATTGCAGAAATTATGGGAGGTCTTGGCTTGCTTGAAGTCCATTCTTATAATCTGGCAAGCAGGATAAACCAGGCTGAGAAAATGCACACTGCAGTAAAATGTGTGGAGCTCGCAAATGCCGTTAATGAAGAGTATAATGTTTTAAGGGCATGGGTGATTCCAAGTTTATTGAACATATTAAGCGAGAACAAGCACAATGAATATCCGCAGAACCTGTTTGAAATCGGGGATGTTTTCAAGTACAATGATAATAAAGAAAGCGGAGTTGAAGAATTTGTCCGTCTTGGCGTCTGCAAATGCCATAACGGAGTCGGCTTTACAGATATAAAGCAGGTTCTTGATTCACTTATGCATGCTCTGGACTTAAATTATGAAATAAAAGACACTGAGCATAACAGCTTTATTCCTGGAAGGGTCGGAAGAATTTCTGCAAGAGGGGCAGATATTGCCTACATTGGAGAGATTCATCCGCAGGTTCTTTCTGAATTTGGATTGGAACTTCCTGTTGTTGTTCTGGAGTTGAATTTAAGCGAGCTGTTTAAGGTTGTTTAGGCCCCCGGCAGAGGTATAAAAGAAAATAAAACCATTAATGCAGCAAATAAAATAAATAATATGACTGAAGGTATTATAAACACCAGAAATGATTCTCCTGTTTTTAAATTCTGAACTTCGCTTATGCTGACAACAATTATTACTATCATCCATATAGATACAAGAAAATTGATTATTGGAATGCCTGAAATGATATTTAATATGCTTGAAAAACCAAGAACCCTGAAAAGTCCAAGATAATTGCTGGAGCCGCCAAACCATTTGCCTACTAAATTTAATATTGCCGCAAATATAAATAAGCTTGTTAAAGCAAAAATCGGTGATGTTATTATATTTGTCCATGAATAATATGCTGGCATAAAAGGCATTGCAGATGCAGCTGTTTTGTAAATATCAGGATATACAAAAAAGTTTATTAGGGCAGCCAGAAAACTCGCGGCAAGCACTATAACAACTGCAAATTTTGTTGCATTTTTATCAGAAGAAACTTCTGAAATTGTTTTTCTGTTTAACTTTATTATTTCTAATGCTGATTTAAGATATCCAAAAAAATTTTTTTCAGAAGCTGATTTTGATATTTTTTTCACCACAATCTTCAGGCGTTTGTATTATATTTAAACCTTTTGTATAAGCTTTATGTCTATCTCACCGAAATGCTCCTGTTGGTTTAAATCCACTTTTTCCTGATTTGCTAAATGCAGTAAAGGAATAAATGTTGCTATTTTATCCTCCTTTCTGTCAGAAGGCACAAGCTCTGAAAAAGTTAAAATCTCTTTTTTTGTAAACACAACCTTTATTTTTTCATAAAGCTCCCTGATTATCTTGGTTATATCTGCCGGTTTTTGAGGTATTACAAGATTTTCAGGTATTCTGTTTCTCTCTGCATGTCTTAACACCCTCCTCTCGTTAACATCCAGCGCCTTTTCCAGGGCTGCTATCAGATCATTGATCGTTACCTTTCTTTTTCTTGCCTGGGGTGTTTTTATCGTTAATTTAGGGTCTGCATCAAGCGTTATTCTTCTGCTTCCGGGATCAAGAAACTGGTCAAGCTCTTCCATATCAGGGGGTGGAAACATAAGATTGTCAAGCGTTCCTATTCCATCTGTGATAAGTCTCTCTGCCTTTATTCTAAGCAGGATGGCAGAAGCAAGAAGAACCTTTCCTGAAATAAAAAGGTTCAGCTCATGCATTTTTCTTACTATATTCAGGTACATTTTTGAAAGCGCAGAAATATCCAGATTCAGCGGGTCAAGCTCTCCTGACTTTACAAGATCATAAAGTATGGTCTGCCATGTAATTTCATCCTTCTGCATTAACAAGTTCAGCACTTTGTCTTCCATTATAAAATCCAGTGGAGAAAAGGTTTAAATATTTTGCTTTAAGGTTTTTGAAAGGTTTCCATTATTTTTAATGGCCTTAGAAAGGCATATTAATTATTGTCTATTATGTTTTTGTAAGCCGACGTCGCCTAGTTGGTAGGG
>CAYXPX010000059.1:0-4435 GCA_964467335.1 Candidatus Woesearchaeota archaeon
AGTTTTTTTTCCTGCAAATCTTACAAACCTGTCATATGTGTTTTCATAGTCTGATGACATTTTTCTGTTAATCTCCTTCAGATGCCTTTCGAGGAGAATAAGGTCGCGCTGGTTGGATTCAAACATTGTTTTGTATATATCCATATTAGCAAGCCCTGTTTTTAATATCGCCTCATTCTGCTTCTGCTTTAGCTCAAATTTTTCCTTCAGCTCTCCTATATCTTTTTGATGCTGCAGAAGCTTTAATTTTTCTTCATCCCACTGCGTTTTGTTTATGCTTCCTATCTTCTTGAACGGATCCCATACTTCAGGAGCTTTTCCAATTTCCTTTTCACCAACCCTGTATTTTTCCTCATAATTCAGCTGAGTCATTTCACCAGTATCCTGGTTTACTGCTGTTAAGGATTTGTATGGCGACGGCAGGATTACCCTTTCCCCCTTTTCATTCATGACTTCTCTTTTATAGCCTTTTTCTTCAGGCTTGTTTGGATCCCATGGCTTTCCAAACTCCTGTATTCTTGGGTGTCTTCCTGCATGAAAAACAACAGGAACATTTTCTCCGTTGCTTAGCGCGAATGACCTTTCTAATATTGAGAATACCTGGCCTTCTGTGCTTTCTCTCTGCTCTTCTTTCCACCCCCTTTCTCCTTCCTGTGTTGGAAATCCTGCAAGATCAAGCAGCGGCGCATGAACTGAGGGATGAGAATCTGTTATCTTTGCAAGCCTTCTTACTTCATCAAAATGCTGCACTGGTATCTGCTCAAATTTTGTCGGATCTATTGTTCCTATCTCTATATTCTTTATTCCCTGATTCAGCAATTTTCCAAATTCGTCAAGCTGCTTTGCAACCATCGGGTTTGTTGGCGCGCCTAAATGAGATGCAGGCACATGGCGATCCATTGCGTTTGAATAGCTTTTGTAAAATCCTGGCATTTTGATATTTTATATTACTTAGTATATTTATAGTTTTTGTTCAATAGATTTTAAACTAAAATATGATTTTTCTGAAACAAATTAGCAAAAAACCCAAATCCTTCGGATTTGTCTTCACTTCGTTCTGGTCACCAAGTGTTATGCACAATAGCCAGCCTCACTTAAAAATATTATCATGATGATCATAATCTTCTAATGTTATTGTTTTGGTATTTTCATCAACAGAAAAAGTAAGCACAAAATGTTTATCAATATGAACCTCTTTTAAATATTGTAATGGTGCTCTAAGATTCTTATAATGTTGCGGATTTTGAATAATCTCTCCAGCTTTTTTCATAATTATTTCATATTGTTTTCTGTTTTTCTTGAAGAGCTTAGCTAATTTTCTATCAAGTTCTGGCTTGATATTCAGAGAATACATTATTTTTTATGCCTCTTTCTAAGGGTTTCTATACTTCCCACTTTTATAGAAGACTGTTTGTGTATTCTTAATGCCTTTTCTATATATTCCGGCCTTAATTCTGGTTCTAAGAATTCCTGTTCGTATTCGCTAACAACTAGATTTATAGCTTCAGATTTATCTTTTAACCCATATTTGGCCTTTATAATATTTAAAACTCTATTAGCTCCCTCATTTATATTTATCATTGCTTGTACCATATTTATACCATATATATACCAATATACACCCCATATATAAAACTTTTGTTCGGCTGACCAAATTAAAAAATTTATATCGCTATCATTCCGTGGGTTTTTTTGTAAACATTGTACAATACAAATGCTGTTGACTTTGCCTCTTTTTTTGTTGTTTCTTCAAGATCCTTGTACATAAAAGACGGCCCTTTCCTCTTTTTTATCCCGAATGTTTCTTTTATCGGATCATATATTTCCTTAAATCCCTTTATTGCATCGCCGAACGGCATGCTGAATTTTTTCTTGGGTTTTCCCTCTTTTCTCTCTTCTTTTGGCTGGTCTTTTGTAAATCTTTCAATGTCTTCCTGTATCTGCGTCAGTGTTGTTCCAATGTAGCTGTCTATAAGTTCAAGGTCTTCGTAGAGCTCTGCACTTTCAACTGCCTCAAGCTCAATACTGTCAACACCAAAGGCGTTTATTGTAATTTCTGTTCTTCCTCCGTGAACGTAGTGCCTGCCTCCCTGGCCGGAGACTGCTGAAGGCACGCTTCTGAAATTCATTGCGACTTCAATTAAAGCATAATATTTTCTGCCAAGTTCAAGGCCCTCAAAAGACTTATGGACTGCTGAGGGAGGAATTTCCCTTTTTCCATAAAGCTTTATTTCAATCTCTATGTTGCTGAATGAGTTTACTATGTTTGGGTTTGTGAGAGATTTTGCCTGTGCGTTTTTCATTTTTAATTTCTGTGCTGCAATCAGGTAAGGCTTAAGCCAGTTTACATAAAGCTTTAATGTTGCAGCCTGCGACTTGAGGTAGGCTTTTTCAACTTCGTATCTTTTTCTTATTTCCTTTTCGCTGTAAACAAGCCATTCATTGAATTCTTCAAGTTTTCTTCTTAAAATGTTTTTTACCCTTTCATTTAAGTCTATACTGTCGACATGCTTTGCATCCTTTGCGTAAAAAAATGCATCCCTCAATGTTACAAATTGAAGGTCCTGAACAAGAAGATTAATGCTTCCTCTTCCCTTTCTTGCATCCACCTGATCCATCCAGATACCTTTTAGAGAGTGAAATGCTCCTCTTTTGTTTTCCTCGCTTTCCTCATTATTGCTTAGTTTGTTGTATGGTCCAAGTCTTATCTCAAATTCCTTCAGATCATAGATTAAATTTAGGACAGATTTTATTACATTGTTGACTGCTCCCAAATATTCCATTGCTTTCTGCTGCATAAGCGATGCCCTCTGCCCTATTTCTCCAAAATAGCCTGAACTTACTGAGGCTTCAAAATCTTCTGGCCCTTTCCAGACATCAAGCTTCAACCCTCCAGGCGAGCTTTCCCTCATGAAGTCCAGCAGCCAGAAATAAATTGGCTCAAGGCCCTCGCTTAGGGAGTCATACACTAAATTGTAAGAAACTGCAGGCTTTTTTGTTATAGATGAATATAATTCTTTCTGAAGGTCCTTTTTTATGTCCTTGTAGTTTTCATTTTCAATAAAATCCTTAAGAAATTCCTTTGAATCTTTTTTATTTTTAAGCTGTTTTTTTATCTCTTCAAGGCAGAGCATCTCTTTTTCGTCTGCCATTGCAAATATTTATATAGGAGGCTATTTAAATATTTTTGTTATGGGTTTTTTCAGCAGAAAAAAAAAGGAGGCTGTTCCTGAGGAAAATTATCCTGAAGATAGCCAAATTTCTTTCCCTAATCAGGAGCCAAAAGAGAGCTTTCCTGACTTTAATCCGGCTGTTTCTGGAACTTCCAGCAGGGACATTGAGCTGGTTATTTCGAAGCTTGAACTTATAGAGAGAAAAATTGACGACATAGAGAGAAAAATTGAATTTATAGAGAAGGTTGCAAGAGATAACCAATGAAAGATCTTAAGTATTTAATTTTTATATTTTCCTTGATTTTGACTGACCAGGTTACAAAATTTTATTTTTTTTCAAGAGGGGACTTTATATCTAATACCGGGAGCCTTTTTGGGTTTTTTGCCGGGCGCAACAATCTCTTTATTTTAATAAGCTTTATTGCAATCGGGATATTATTTTATTTTTATGAAAAAGAGGAAGACATTCGTTTGGGATTAAGCTTTTTAATTGCAGGAACTGTAGGCAATTTAGTTGACAGGATTATGAGGGGTTATGTTGTAGATTTTATTGACCTTCCTTACTGGCCTGTTTTTAATTTTGCTGATATGTTCATTACTATAGGTGTTGGATATTTGTTTTATCTTTATTTTTTTTACAGCAGATAATTATTGCAGGAGTTCCTGATCTGAACCTGCATATTTAATCATTATCTGATATGCCCTGTACAGAAGAAATTCATGCGGCGTGAATGTTTTTATCTCTCCATATTTCGGGAAATAAGCATTTGTTATTCTGTCTGTGAGGTCTTTTGCCAAATCTGGATATTCTGACTGAAACCTTCTGAAATGTGGCCTGCTTCTAAAATTTTTTCTTGTAAATTTTGTATTGCAGAAGTAGAGAGTAAATACTGCGTACCGCGGCTTTGGATTTTTCTCTATGAATTCTGCGAATGAGAGCATTTGGATGCTATATTAGAAAAGCTTTTAATCTTTTTTAAATTATTTTTTTTATGAAAAGGGAGATAATTTATTCTAAAAATATTGGAAATCTTTCGGATATTTTTGAGTAATATTCTTTAATTCTGATAACTTCTTTATATTTATGGGTAACTTTAAATTAGACAAAAATTTAGCTGAAATATGTGGCGTTCATGCAGGCGATGGATATCTAAGAAATGATGGTAAAAGAATAGAGTTAACGATAGAAGGTAGTTTTGAAGAGAAGGGTTATTATGATAATTACTTGGCACCGTTATTTAATAAGGTTTTTAATGTTGATG
>CAYXPX010000060.1:0-4310 GCA_964467335.1 Candidatus Woesearchaeota archaeon
TACCTATGGCTTTTCTATTTATGATCCTGAGATAATTGAGTTTATGCATAGTTTGGGTTTTCCTTATGGTAAGAAATCCTCGATTGTAAGTGTGCCTTTTTTTATTTATAAAAGAAAAATGTTTCAAGCGAATTTTTTAAGGGGTTATTTTGATACAGATGGCTGTTTAACTTTTTCGAATAGGTTTTGCAAAGGTTATTCAGAGTTTAAAAGAACTAGACATTATTATCCTTCAATTGTTTTTAGTACTGTATCACAACCTTTGTCTATTGATTTAATGAATAGACTTTTTATTAATTTTAAAATTACTTTTTGTTATTATAGGTATAAATCTAAAAATATTAATGAGAATTTAAGACACGAGATAAAGCTATATGGCTATAATAATTTGAGTTTTTGGTTGAAAAACATTGGGATTTCCAATCCTGTGCAATATTCAAAATATTTGGTTTGGAAGAAATATAGGTTTTTACCCCCTTCTACAAAGTATGAGCAAAGGTTAAAAATGTTGAGTGGTTCATTAAATCCAGTAGATTTTTATAAATAGGGCCTGTGGTATAACCTGGACAGAACTCATGGCTACGGAATTTTATACTGTAGATACCATGCGATGGGGGTTCGAATCCCTCCGGGCTCGTTTTTTTCATTCAAATAGTCACTGGCTTAATATCTATTGATTTTAGGAATCTTGCATACCATGGAACGTTGATTATTTCTATAGGATACTCAAACTCAAGATGATAATCCTTGTTATTCAAATCCCTAAAGTCAAGATTTACAATAATATCTTTTTGATTTATAAACTCTTTTCCTGATGTTCTTATTATAATTGATTTTGGCGCTTCAAGGCTTTCTATATTTAATACAGGTTTTTTGTTCATCCTCATATTAACTTTTTCAACAGGAGCATTTACAGCAAGAATCATGCTTATGTTGAATTCATCCCTGTAGCTTGCCCTTTCAGGATAGTCAATGTTTGAGATTCTTAGATCAGGATCTTCAAGCACATTTACAGGAACTATGTCTGATGCATGGTCGCCGTTGAATGAGGATACAAATTCCAGATTGTATATTCCCTTTTCAAGATTTAATGAGAATTCAATTTCCTTAGCTTCTTTTGTCCCAAGCGATGTTGACAGGCAGTTATTTGTGTCATAGCATACTTTTACTGCCTCAAGATTCCTTCCTCCGATGTTTTTTATGCTGCATCTTATTACTGTTTTTTCATATGTAAACGCATAATTTGGGGCTGTGCAGTCAAGTTCCATTGACTTTGAGACAACTCTCTTTGCCTCTCTTTCAGCCTTTTTTATAAGCGCTTCTGCCTCTGCAAGCGCTACAACAGGCAGCCTTTCAGAATATGTTATTTCAGCTGACTCATTTCTGTGAAACTGGTTTTCAACTTCCACTATTGTTTTATAGATATAATTTTTATCAAGGTTTTCAGGAATCTTTACTATCCAGTACGCTCTTTCAACTCCAAACGGTTTCAGCAGCACAGCATTGAAGTTTCTTTCGGTGAGTTCAGGAGCTTTTGTAACTGTAAATATTATCGGGAAATAATAATTTTTATCGTTTGCGATTTCAACTTCTACAGGAACATAACTGCCTGGACCTACATTATTAATCAATGGTCTTACTGCGAACGGGAATGTGGAGATTTTCTCTCCTTTTGAGATTAATTCTGCACCTAGGTTTATTTCTTTTCCTGCAAGCTGCCCGTTATATGATCTCCAGACATATCTTACTGTAGGGTCTCCTGAATCCTCGTTTGCCTTTAGTTTTATATGGCTTGGATCTATCCAGCCGAACTGCCTGTATGTTACATCAAAAGGCACCCATCCTTTGTCAGGGAAATACACCTCTGCCCAGCCATGAGGGCCCCATTTGTTTCCAATATTTGTGTAGGCAACTCCTGAGACAAATCTTGCAGGAACTCCAAGTGAACGCATTATTGAGATAAATAAATTTGTTAGCTCATCGCATACGCCCTCTTTGTTTTCAAGCACCCAGCTTGACTTCTGCACTGCTTCTGCTGTAAGCGTGTTCAAATTGTATTCTATATTTTCTTCAACCCATTGCGCTGCCTTGAATGCAACAACATAAAGATCATCCTCGCCTTCTGCTATTGATTCTGCCAGCTCCCTTATTTCAGGATTTATGTCAATATATTCTGTCGGTTCCTTGTATGCAATGTCAAGATTCTGCACCGGAAACTCAACTTTTTTGTCTATTACAACTATTGCATTTCTCATGTGTATTTTTGATTCAATGCCGAAGTTATGGTCTTCGAAATTAGGGTATGTCCATGCATATATTATTGTGTCAGGATTTTTTGTGGTTTTTGCAGGAGGGAGGGAATATGTGCTCAGACTTGTTATTTTCTGCAGGACGTCATTCTGCGGGACAAAAGTCAGAAATACATTTACTTCCTCCATCCTTGCCCTTTCTGCTGTTTTTTCAAGAGTGAAGTTTCCGTCAATGTTAAGCTTTATATCAAGGTTCTTAAAATTGTTAAAGTCATCCTGCTGGGAGAATGCAACTGGGAGAATAAGGATGAATAATATTATCAGCAGTGCCCTTTTCATCTGATTTTTAGGTTTATTTTTGTTATTAAGCTTTTTTGTTTTTTGTATTGTTCCTGAAGTTTTCAAGAAACCTTTCAAAGTCATCCCTGTTTACAAAACCTCCAACAGCATGCTCATGTCCTCCGCCATGGCCACTTATACCTTCCATTGATTTTTCAAATATTTTTCTTACATTCCCTTTCTGGTACCTTATGCTGAACTTGTAGCCGTTGTCCTTTTCTTTTTTTATGATTATTATCTTATTCGGATACCAGTAGCTTAATTCGGTTGATAGCTCGCTTGTGAAGCTCATTCTAGAAACCGGGTGCTCAAAAACAAGAATCTTTTCTTTTCCTGCAGTTTTTCTTGCCTCTTGCAGTATGGCCTGATACTGGTTTTCAAGCCTTTCATACCTTTCCTGAAGAAACCTGCCGTGTTCTGTTGTCTTGTTTATTATTTCATACGGAGTTTCAACTTTTTCAAATGCCTGAACTGATTTTTTAACCTCAGACCTTTTTCCCTTTATGTTGTATGCAAAAACTTTTATTAACTTTCCAAGCTTTGTTTCAAATTTTATACAGCCTGCGTCTTTTGGGATCTTTGGGAGAAGGTCCTTATACTGCTTTTTGAATTCTTTTATGAAATAGGGAATTTTATAGTCAAACAAAGAACCTACTGCTGCAATCCAGAGATAATTGTTTGTTATAGAATATGCAATTTCGCTTGTTGGAACGTAGACTTTTTTTCTATATTTTAGGGGATTAAAATAATCCAGGTTTTTAAGATTCTGCAGAGGGTGGTGGTCAATATACAATACAGGGCACGGCACTTCATCAATAAATGACTGGCTTACCACTGCCTTGTCTAAGATTATTATCAGGTCTGGCTTGCCCTCATCAATGTAATCAAGATAAAAGTTGTCGAGCGGACCTGCCTTTTTTATTGGTCTTCCCCTTCCTTTCTTAAAATGTTTTTTAAGAACAAGATAGGAGCACAAGCCGTCGCCGTCATCATCAAAAAGATATAGCGGATCATTTGATTTTTCTATTATTTTTTTTATTTTATCTAATTCATTTTTTGGAAGCATATAGGAAGTTTTAAATTCAAAGCATATATAAAGATAGCTATGGGATTTTTTGAAAAACTTGTGTTCTATCTTGCGTTGATACTGGCTTTGGTTATATTTTTGAAGCTTGACAGGAGATTTTCTTTTTTGAGCAGGATTTTGATATCTGTTGCTGCTGTAATTATACTGATATTTTTGTTCTTTTTTGTCTCAACGATTATTGCTGTTGTTCTTGTTGTTCTTGCGGCTGTATTTCTGGTTTCTTTTCTTGAAAGAAGGAGAATCTTCAGGGGAAAACGCTAACCGAAAGCTATTTAAGGGCTTTTTGCCAAAACTTTATTATGAATAGTGAAAAAATACTTCCACTGGCTGCAATGGAAAAATTGTTGAAAAAATGCGGTGCTCCAAGGGTCAGCGAGGATGCAAAAGAGGCAATGAAAGAGGTTCTTGAACTTTACGGGGAGGATATAGGGCAGAAGGCAGTAAGGCTTGCGCAGCATTCAGGAAGGAAAACTGTAAAGGGTACTGACATTAAACTAGCGGTGAAATAAAATGGGGTTGTTTGAAATTTTGATGTATTTAAGCGTCATATTTGTGATACTTGCGCCAATAGCAATGATAATTCTTGAGGAACTTGAGAAAAAGAAAAAGGTTGAGCTTTTATGATTTATTTTATT
>CAYXPX010000061.1:0-4206 GCA_964467335.1 Candidatus Woesearchaeota archaeon
AGTAATATAAAAAGTTTTCATATAAGAAATAAAGACGGTACAATTAAGAAGAATCCACTTAGACCCCTTGTTAACATAAATAACCTTCCCCATCCAGATTACTCCATATATGACAATACTCGGTTTTACAGGCCTTTTCATGGTGAAGTTGTAAGAATGGTAGTTGTTGACACAGACAGGGGTTGCCCCTATAAATGCACTTTTTGTGCCGCTCCAGCGTTAATGGATTACTATAAAAAAAATAACAATTCTGTCTATTTCAGAACTAAAAATATAGATAAAATAATTGATGAAATAAAATACCTAGTTAAGGAATACAACCTCAATTTTATTTGGTTTAGTTCTGAAACCTTTTTAGCAAGAAGCCTTAAAGAATTAAGAGAATTTGCAAAAAGGTACAAAGAGGAGGTAGACCTGCCTTTTTGGTGCCAGACTAGATTAGATACTTTCACAGAAGAGAAAATTAATATGTTGAGAGATATGGGATGCAAAGCAATGTCTTTAGGAATGGAACATGGGGATGAAAAAGTCAGGAATGAACTTATTAAGAAAGGTATTAGTGATGAACAAATATTTGAGTCAGCACACCTAATAGCAAAGTCAGGAATTACTGCTACAATAAACAGTATGATTGGGCTTCCTGATGAAACTAAGGAACAGGTTTTTAAGACTATAGAAATGAATAGAAAGCTCTATTCGATACTTGGCGGAAAATGTTCTCTAAATACTTTCACTTTTTCTCCTTTTTATGGAACTTATTTAAGAGAATTATCCATACAAAAGGGATACATAAAGGACCCGGCGAAGGTTCCAAATTTTTATTCAGAATCAATCTTAGATATGCCCACTATGACTAAAGAAGAGATACTTGGATTTGAAAAAACTCTTCCTCTTTATACCATGCTTCCTGAAGAATATTTTCCCCAGATAGAAATAGCCAAAAAAGATGATGAAGAAGGAAGAGCGATGTTTGAAAAATTGAGTATAATCTCTAAGAATTTAAAATCTCAAGAGAAGCTTCACGTTTTATAGTGCAATAGAAGATACTGTGTAATATTCATAGACTGCTGATATTTGAAGGATTTGTCTAAGGTTGCTACACCAGCAAGCTTATAAGGACAAAATAATAAATAGGTTTATGAATCTAAACTTTCTTAATAATAAATATTTGAATTGGAGTAAGTATATTATTTCTCCTTTAATTTTGATTTACCTTATGTACAATGTTGGTTCGGAAAAAATTTATTCTGCACTTCAAAGTTTTAATGTGTACTCTTTATTTATGGCTTTTTTGATATTTTTATTCGCTTTTTTACTTAGTTTTTTTGCTATTTATTTTTTATATAAACCATTACTTTATATTCCCATTTCTGATTTTTTAAAATATAGGATTTATTCTGTTGCTTTGGGTTTATTTACTCCTATGAGACTGGGAGAGTTATCTTTATCTTTTATGTTTAAGAGGAAGTATGGGATAAGTATTTTACGATCAGCAGTTATTCTGTTGTTTGACAAAGCAATTACTTTTATTGTGACTTGTTTTATTTTTATTGGGACTTATCTTATTTTAGTATATTTTTTTCAGTATTCTTTTTTGTTGTATTTTCAAAGGTATTTTTTATTTGTATTAATTATTGTGTTATTTTCTTTTTTTCTTTTGATTTATAATTCTTATTTACAAACTTTTTTATTCAAAATTAAATTTTTTGGAAAGTCTATTGATAAAATTTTCAGTTCTTTTTTATTACTTTATAAAATCTACAGAAAACGCCTTAGCGCCCCGCTCATGGACTTATTAATTACCTTTTTGTCTATGATGATCATAGTTATACCTTCATATATCCTTTTTTTATCTGTAGGATTAAATGTAAACTTTATTTATTTACTATTTATTGCTTCAGCTGCTAGTTTTTTTTCATTGATACCATTTACCCTTTCAGGTCTAGGAGTTCGGGAGGTATTTGTTGTCTACTTGTTCTCTTTAGTTGGTATACCCCCACCAATCGCTTTGGCCATGATGCTTATTTTTTTGTTTTACAGATACTCTATCTCATTTTTATTTATCTTATATTTTAGCTTTTATTTTAGGGATTAATTTAATTATAATTACCTTATATGTGGATTTAGGATCAATATATATCTAAATCTAGGGATCAATTTATTTGTTGAGGACAAGAATTATCCAAGTGGGTAAATTAAGGTCCCATCGGTATTAGAATATGAAGAATAACTTAGTAATAGATGTTGATGGAGTAATGACCACCGGGCAGTTTTTATATTCTGCTGATGGCAAATCCCATAAAATTTTCGGTCCCCATGATGCTGATGGTTTAAAGTTAGTGAAGGACTATTTTAATATTTTTTTTATCACTGCAGATAAACGAGGTTATCCAATATCTGAAAAACGTATTAATGATATTGGTTTTTCTGTTGAATTGGTTGATGAGAAGGATAGATATTCTTATATTAAGGAGAAGTTTGGGTTTGAGAATACTATTTTTATTGGAGACGGGATTTATGATGTTCCTATTATCCAAAATTGTTTATTTGGGGTTGTTCCTGCGAATGCGCGTGTTGAAGCAAAGAGATTTGCGAAGTTTATAACACCTTCTGCTTCAGGGGAGGGTGCGGTTTGTGATGCTTGTCTTGAAATAAAAAAGAGATTTATTGATAGTGAAACTATGAGTTATAAAGTTTTTATTCCCTCAGCCGGAATAGGGAGCAGATTAGGAGAATTTACTAAAGATAAAAATAAGTCCCTTGTAAAGGTGGCAGGAAGAGAGACTCTTAGATATATTGTTGAAAAATTTCCAGAAAATATTGAAATTGTAATCGCTTTAGGATATAAAGGGGAGCAAATAAAATCTTTCTTAGAGAGTAATTATGTCCATCGGAAATTTACTTTTGTTGAAATAGATAATTTTGACGGACCGGGCTCTGGTTTGGGTTATACAATGCTTCAGTGTAAAAATTATTTACAATGTCCCTTTATATTTATTTCAAATGATACAATTGTACTGGAAGAAATTCCAGAGCCAGATACAAATTTTTTAGGATATTCAACTGAAAGAGATACGACGCAATTTAGAAGTCTTAAACTTAACGGTGACAAAATTTTAGAATTGTATGAAAAAGGGTTTATGGGGGATGTATTACCATACATAGGTGTGGCCGGAATAAAGGATTTTGAAGAATTCTGGAGAGTTTTGGAAAACAATAAAGAAGAATTTATGAGAATTGGCGAAAGTGCAGGAATTAGGCACATGCTTAGAAAAAATATTGTATTCAGAGGAATTTTCTTCAATTGGTTTGATATAGGAAATCTTCATGATTTAAATAGAACTGAAACTATCTTGAAAGAAATTAGAATATGGACTGTTAAAAATAATGAGCGCTGAAATGGAAATTGGAATATGTTCTACGGGGCTTGAGTGTGTAGAATTATTTTATGAAATTCCGAAACATCTGGAAGGCTGTAACATTCCCAAATTAAGAGAGAATGATTTAGCATTGTTAGATCATGAACTAAGAGAAAATGGTTCAAGTTTAGAAGAGAAAGTTGCTTCTGGGGTAATCTGGAGAATGCGTTTTCCAGGAATGATTGTTGATGTTAAAAAATTAAATTATAATGGGAGATCTGTTAAATTGGCAGTTTCCCCTATTCATCCACATCGGGCTGACTTGGCTTATAAGATGGATAGGACTCTTTCTAGAAATGTAGCCCCTTTGACAGTAACTGCTTTATTAAAAAGCGCAGAGGGAAGTTTTGTTTTGGGAATTCGCGGCGGGAATGTAGAGTCTGGTAAAATTGGAATAATTCCCGGAGGGCATACTGATTATCTCTTTCCTTTAGTTACAGACCCCTCAGAAACGCTCATGACTGAATTTAGAGAAGAATTAGGTTATACTCTTGATGCTAAAGATGTTCCCATTTTTGGTTTATTCACTAATCGTGATGCAAAAGGAATTAATGTTATGTATACTGTGCAGACAAAATTAACTTTTCATGAAATTTTAGAAAATTGGAGAAAAGCGAAAGATAGAGCAGAACATTGTTCCCTATTTCAAGCAACATATGAAGACGTAAAACAGTTAGCTCAAACTGGGAAGCTTGTATTGAATTGCAGAGAAGTTACAACTACCCTATTTTTTCAAGATTGTTTTAAATTATATACTGAATATTATTAAAAATATACTATCTCTTCA
>CAYXPX010000062.1:0-3922 GCA_964467335.1 Candidatus Woesearchaeota archaeon
ACCTCAATTTTGGCGGGATTTTCCTGAAATTTTTGTCTTTGTTCTTTTTCATTTTGTTAAATTATGATTATTTCTATACTTTTCTGCGCAGCCTGTCATATTCTTCCCTGCTTAGCTTTATCTGCTTTAGAATTTCTATCAGCAAACCCTTTCCCAATTCTTCATCACCATGAACAGGAACAACAGTTTTCCTTCCATCAGAATGTATGTATCTTGCATGGCTTCCGGCTTGATGGATTTTCTCAAAACCTAATTTTTCTAATATTTTGCATAACTTTCTGCCAGAAATAGGTATAAGTTTTGCCATTCATAACTTAACCTCAATCTGCTGCAATCCAATGAACTTCATTTGATGATGCTCTTCTTTATCCGCTTCCAAGCATACTTGTATAGCCTCCTTGATTCTTTCCATAGCTTGCTGTATCGTCTTGCCTTGCGTATAGCATCCTTGGATATCCGGAACTTTAGCTACATAAATTCCATCCTCATCCTGCTCTATTAATACAGTAAAGTTTCGAACTTTCCTTTGCATATGAACAAATTTTGTTTGTTTTGTATATAAATCTTTCTAGAAATTAGTAAAAGACACAAGATTTTGGACAATAAATAATGTCTTTTACTAATTAGAAAACGGTATGTATTGCCCATACATTAATGTCGTTTTCTAAATTTCTTAAAAATCATTAACCTCGCCTTCTGCTGCTCCAGTCCCTGCTGCTGGAGTTGTTGTTGTAGTTGCTGCTAATGGTGTTGCTTCTCCTGCAACTTCAACAATTGAATTGCACAATTCCTTGTTGTCCAGCTTCCACCTTAATGGTATTTCGTCAAAAAGTATGCATACTTGTGTGAACAATGTAGTGCTTTCCTGCACAATTGCGCTTCTTCCGGTTCTTGAAAATGACGAGCCTCTTTCAACCTTTTGGTCCTGCTTGAACACGTTTACTGTCCTTTCGCCCCTTAATACAACATTAAAGTTCATCTCTTCGGGAGCTCTCGGGTCTTTTGCAAAGTCGCCATTTCTTATGCTGAAAGTAATCTTGTAGATGAACTCCTGCCCTGTGCCTGTCTGTATCGCCTGTGTCCTTGTTGCTTCTATATGAGCCCCTATCTGCGCCAAGCCTTGCGGAGTTTCAGCATAAGCTACTCCTTCATCTTCTCCGTCAATGTATTGGCTGCACAGCCCGCTGCTTATGTACTCTGTCCCCAGGTACAAGGTTGCAAAAGCCCTGTCAACATTGTCCCGCCATGCCAATAATGAATCCTCGTCGAAGAACAACGTTGCGTAATAGCCAAGTCCGCGGAATTCCGTGAAGATGCGCTGGAATTCTGAAAAGAACTGACTAAGGCTATGCTGTTTTCTGGCTGTCCCTGCCTTACTCCTTACAATTTCAGATTTTGTAGATTTTTCTTCTACTATATTCCCATTCTTATCAAAAACAACCTTTTCTTCTCCACCCGCCACAATGTCTTTTTCGACATAGATAAAACCTACCAAGTTACCTTCTGCATCCCTTTTTGTGCCTTCAGAAACTTCTATGCCTTTTTCTAGTCTAATAGAATAAAAAGTTACCGACACTTTACCGTCTTCCTTTGTCTCTTCTCTCCAAAAAGTACGAACTTGTACTGGCCTTGTTGTTTCACCTTTTCCCTCTAACTCTTTAGCTTTTTCAGGCGTTATTTCATTGTTATTTTTATCCAAGAAAATAGTTTCGAATTTTTGTATTTCTTTGGTGCCTTTCGTTAGCGAGTAATCTGCACTGAAAGTAATTTGTCCTACAACGATATTGTCTTTTTTGAATTGAATAATTTGGTTTCCTAATACTTGTCTTTCCGATGGAACTATATGTAAAGGCTCTGCATTAGTTTCAGCCTTGTAGTCATTTTGGTACTTAGTTTCATATAAATTTCCTTCAAAATTTGAATTACATTCTGGATTCCCCCTACACCAAGTTTTATAATCCTCAGTGACTCCCTCCAACCTTGTTGATGGAACTTTGCTTAACTCTTGGATTATATCAACACTTATACCCCTGCCTTTCGCATCCTTCACTTCTTTAGCAGTATCTTCATCAACAATCGCTGATTTATCTCCTTTAGTGATTTTGATTTCTGTTTGTTTTTGTGTTTGAGTCTCGAAAGTTCTTGAAACTATAACAACATCATTTCCAGTTCCGATTTTTTCTGTTAAAGAGTAAGATTGTTCTTCAGATTTAGATGTGTCCAATTGGACAAACTCTTTTTTATCAGGATTAAACACGAAAATATCATTACCTTTTTTTGCTATTTGTAGCCCTTTTTCATTAATACCAATTATTGTTCCTCCTTTTAATGCTTTTAATGCCTCTTCTGCATGTAACCGAGTTGAGATACTAACATATTCCTCCCTACTTTTTATAATCTTCCCATTATAAAACCAAGCATCAATTAGATTTCCATCAGGACCTGTAATCTGACGTATAACTTTTGGCTCATCTTTAGCAGTGGCTGTAGCACTAGGAGGTATATTTAGGGCTTTATCAATCAAACTAGCGTCATAAATTAAACCAGTACTTATATCAGCAGGTACAAGTGGTTTGAATAATTCTTTAGTGTCTTGCGTATCGGGTAAGTTCTCTTTTTGCCTCCAAGTTTGATACGCATTAGCTATTCTTATTTCGACATTCAATTCGTCCCTAAAAACATTAGGCTCTTTACCTTTGAAGTCAAAATGACTTATTTTGCCATTAGTTACAACAGGTACAGAACCATCACCAATGTATGTTACCTCAAATTCACTTTCTGTTCTGGGCTGAGCAGGGCCTGAAGGCGGCCTTGTGCTTATACTTGTGATACGTACTCCTGTATTTTGTATTTGTTGAGTGATTTCTGCTCTAGCCAAATCTGGAGTTCCAGCAGATACTTCATCATGGATAACTTTGCCAAAACTATCGACAAGGGTAACATAATAAGTTCTTTTTACTTCCTCACTGCATTGTTTATAATAATGATTTCCATCATTTGCTAATGTATAGCTTGCCCCTCCGATTGAAATTCTGTCAGGAGATGGTGCAGGAGCAGGAGGTGCTGTTGGTGCAGGTGGTCTTGGAGGTGGGGGTGGAACTTGTGAAACTTCATATAAATCATCAATTCTCGCCCATGTTTTTAACACATCATCTGTTCGGTATTTATCAGTTGCTCCGGTAACTACTAATCCTTTACTGGAATCATATTTTGCATTTATAATCCCATTATTATCTGAAAAAGCATAGTCACATCCGCTTACTTGTTTCCACACCATGGTGTATCCACTATATATACTTTGTAATTGTGGTGGGCATGGTACTGTCGCAAACCCACTCACCCCTTCCATCCCCGTAACCTCTCCAGTTATTTGATTTTTTGCTTCTTCAGTTTCTTCTTCAACAATTTCTTCATAATAAACAGCAACCTGCCTTCCCGGCAGCCCGTTAAAAGTCTCGTCAAACTTTATATTTCCGTCTGCATCCACAACCAGCAATCCGTTCCGCTCCTCGGGATTTTTAACTTTCGTATACAGGAATATATACGAGTCAAAGCTCTCGAGGTAGAAAACATAGCCGTTAATCACCTGATACCACCCTTCATTCAGCTGGTTTAACTCTTTTACATCATCAAATTCCTTGACTGAAATTGAAATTGATTCGGTGTCTATTGAAATTTCCCTTACGACATTCGCCGTTATAGTGCTTTGATAAGACAAACTCAACGCCAATATGAAAAACAGCAGTAAGATTATTGCGGCAAAGCTTACAATTCCTCTTGCTTTTTCCCGGATTATGATTTTGTCTTTCATTTTAATGCGAAAGGTTTATATATGGCATTATCCTTATTTGAAACATGGCAAAAAAGCATAAAAAATCTAGCGAAAATAAAGAAAAATTGATTGCTGATATAGAGGACTCTA
>CAYXPX010000063.1:0-3533 GCA_964467335.1 Candidatus Woesearchaeota archaeon
TAATGGAAGAAGACCTATAAAAAACCTTCTGTTGCAATGTCAAAATCTTAAAAAAACAGGGCTGAAATTTTAAGAAAATTATGTAAAATTCCAAAAAATCCGGAAGATTTTCGGAAAATCTGGGGCAATATTTTTAAAGTCTGGCTACTTATTAGAAGCAAGAAAGAGCTTAAATATCTATAAAACTATATATAAATAATAATAAAAGATGGAAAAATGAATAGAGGTTAATAACAAAAATGGGGAAGAAAAAAGAGTTATGTGTAGTAGACCTCTTTGCAGGTGCTGGCGGACTCAGTGAGGGCTTCAGAAAAGCCGGATTTGATATTATTGCAGCTAATGAAATAGAACCAGTTTTCGTTGATACTTATAAATTAAATCACCCAGAAACAAAAATATTCACGGGAGATATCAGAAACATTACTGTTGAAGAATTTAAGAAGGAATGCGGAATTAACGGTAAGAAAATTGATGTGATCATTGGCGGCCCGCCCTGTCAGGGATTTAGCCTTGCAGGAAGACGCGACCAGAAAGACCCAAGAAATTCTCTTTTTATGGAGTATGTGCGGTTTGTTGATGGACTTAAACCAAAATTCTTTGTCATGGAAAATGTACCTGGAATACTCAATATGAAAACAGAAACAGGCAGGTATGTTAAGGATATAATCATAGAAGAGTTTAACCATATAGGTTATCAAGTCCATTTCAAAAAACTTAGGGCAGCAGATTATGGGGTGCCGCAAAAAAGACAAAGGGTGGTTTTCATTGGTTCCCAGAAGGTAAAAAATATTTCTTTTCCTGAGCCAACACATGCAAGAGAACCGTTTGTTGCATTAAACGGTAGAAAAATGCATAAGTGGGTGGGAGCAGGTTCTGTATTGCTTGCAAAACATAAGGTATCGAAAAACTATTTTCATACAATGAATATGATAAATGGATTCAGAAACAGAGCAGAAAAAAATAAAGTCAAAGGTAACGGGTTTGGTTGGCAAATAATAAAGAAAGATGAACCATCCTATACTATTTCGGCAAGATACTGGAAAGATGGATCAGATGCACTGGTAAGATATTCAGACAATGAAATAAGAATGCTTACGGAAAGGGAATGTGCGCGCATTCAAACATTTCCCGATGATTACAAATTTTCTGGAAATAAAAGGGCAGTTTATATGCAAATAGGAAATGCCGTACCAGTAAAACTTGCAATGGCTATCGCAGAAAATATTAAAAAGGTTATTACTGATCTTTAAAAATAAATTTTCCTAATTTTTTTATCATCTCTTCAACACTCATTTCTTTGTTCAAATCTTGATCCTTTAAACGATTGTTGTGCAGTATATAACCTGAAAATTCATCTGTCATCCGTAGCTCTTTCTTTATCCATTTATAGACTTTCTTCGGTAAGTTATTTTCAACTTTAATATAAAAGTCTATATCTTTGTCAACTTCATTTATTGTTGATGTGCAAACAACTTTCTTTTTTGCTATTTCTTGATAAGCTGGGCATTTTACTCGCAAGTAACATTCGAAACAGCTTAGCGGATTTGGTCCCCTTAAAAACTGGCCATCTTCACTGGCTTTCGGAGTCCCAAACTTTATGCACCAAAAGGCGTCATATAACTGATGCGAATTTACTTTTCTCCCTTGTGCAATAAACCATATTAAACGTTCTAACATCCCTAAGTTTTCGAATTTTTGGAATAACTCTTCTTTACTTTCTATTCCTAATACATTCTGGTAAAATGCTTCGACCCATATATCTATTGGAAGGACATTGCGATTTCCAAAACCCTGTTGAATAAAACAACCAGCAACTTTCATTGATATCCCTTTCATTTCTTTAGAAGTATAATAATAAACAAACTGTTCTTTTGTCCAACGATGAAAATCATTTTCCTTGTTGATATTTATAATAGTACCAATAAAGGAGATTGCTCTTAGCGGAAATCTATTAAATGCATCAACAAGGAAATCAAGCATTTTTTTGTCAAGTACCGTAATCTTTCCACCGTCCAATAAATTATGTGTTAGTCTCCTGAATTCTTCATCGCTTTGGGGTAATGATCTGTCCAAGGTTTTTATAACTATATTCTGATATGCAACTTTTTTCTGAAAAAATAAATCACCGAACTTTTTACAGGTATCTAGTAATAAAGAAAAAGTAGGAAATAATTTAAGATTTTCTTCCAATAGATCCGAATAGCAAGGCATCAAATAAAATTCAAAATAATCCCAATCTTTTTTTATTTCTATTTTTTTCCCATAAAAACTCATAAAGTCATATGTCATTTGCATCTCACTTTTTCTTCCTGATGGAGAAGCCAAGGCAGCAGTAAATCTTATTATTGAGAAAACCTCTTCATAAAGTCTACCGAAGGGTATTCTATCCCCCATAGCGTTCATAATATATTTACACCAAATTTCGGAAAAAAATTCTTCAAATACTTTATTTTCCTTGCAAGATTCTGAAACTGTTTCCATATCTAAAGCATCTGCTAAACCTATTCTTTCTTCAAGTTCTGATAAAACTCTTTCTTTTAGATCCTCGTCTTTTTCTAGATCTATATTTGATAAAAAATAAAAAGTAATATCACATAATTGTTCTTCCTTAAAATCAACAGACATACTTATAGGGAAACCATAAATCCTTGTATCCTTATAAATGAAATGTATGTATATCAAGGGAAACTGGGGCAAATAAGGGTCAAATAACAATATACCTGGTAACCATTGTTTAGGTACTGCCTGTAAGGTTATTTTGGTTGTATAATCCAGTGATTCTAAGGCAGTATTCATTTTTCCAATCCTTTAATTGTGAGAATGAACTTTTCTTCCTTTATATTAATTTCGTGTTCCCAAATCCTCAAAACCTTCCAATGATCTTTTGTTAAGCTATTATTCACATTTTGATCTCTTTTAACATTTCGTTGTATTTTTTTCTTCCAGAAATAAGTTCTAGTTTTTGGTGTTTTAAAACATTTAGAACATTTATGCCAGAAACAGCCATCTACAAACACCGCAACTTTTTTCCCAATATGGGCAAAATCTGGTCTTCCCAATATATTTTTAGGTTGGTAAACAAAACCTTTACTGCAAAGAAGAGGCTTTAAAATCAGTTCAGGCTTAGTTCCAGTTGATCTGATACAGGCCATATTTCTGCTTCGTTGTTCTTTAGTAAGTACATCAACCATACTTTTACAGCCTGAATGTCTTTATTTAAAGAATTCTATTTATTATGCAAAATGGGTAATTATTGTGCAGAACGACTTTCGATGGTTTTAACTGTCATTTAATGTGCAAAGCCCATTCCGCCTGTCTCTTTCTGTACTCTTTTTAATTTTCGGCAGCCAGTAGCCTTTATTGGTTTTGGGGTTTCTAAAACATTTAGAACATTTATGCCAGAAACAGCCGTGAATAAAAACTGCTGTTCTTTTATCTTTTAATATTAAGTCAGGACTGCCTGATATCTTTGGATGCATTTTATGATTTATTTTATTCCCACTGAGAAGTTTATGTACTGCTACTTCTTGTTT
>CAYXPX010000064.1:0-3446 GCA_964467335.1 Candidatus Woesearchaeota archaeon
TTTGTTGAGATAATTTATCAAGCAAAAAATTTATATATAACAAGTACTTACTGTAATTACAGGTGATTACGTGTGCTGTTTTATAGCAAACATGCAAGAGAACAGATGGTTGAAAGAGGGATCTCAGAAAACGAGATTGAACTAGCTGTAAAATCAGGCGCAAAAGAATTACAAAAACCAGATCAAATATTACATCATTATAGGTATTTTACTGTAGTGACTAAAAAAATAGGAAATGATAATTTTGTAATTACTGTAAAACCAAGGTGGAAAAGATGAAATGTCCGACATGTGAAATAGGAGATTTAAGAAAAAGAAAAATAAAGGAATATATGTTCGGAGTGTATTTAGGAGAATTCCCAGCGCAAGTTTGCAGTAAATGCAATGAATCTTTTACCGATTCTTCTGTAATGAGAGAAATTGAAGAAATCGCTAAGAAAAAAGGAATATGGGGATTAGGGGCTATGACAAAAATTACTAAAACAGGAAATTCATTGGCTGTCAGGGTTCCTAAAAAAATAGTTGATTATTTGAAACTTAAAGAAGGAGAGGAAGCATATATACATCCAGATAAAGATAGATTAATTATAGAATCAAGATAAGACCAAAGAGAAATTAAATATTTGTAAAATGATATTTCTATTGTTAAAAGTAATCTCAAATCTAAAAAATAATGGTGGGCCCGCCGTGATTTTCTAGAACTTTTATTATTCTTAATAAAAAGATTCCTTCGAACACGGGACCTCTCGATCTCAGATTCCAGCAAGAGAGCAGAGCTCTCAATTCTCGCCTCCGAAGAGAGAGACCGGAATTATCAGTCGAAAGAGCAAACTTTCGTTTTGTGCTCCAATTGCCCAACCTTTTCTTTTATGAACATTTCTCTTCTAAAGAAAGGTTCCCAGGCTAAGCTACGGGCCCATAGTTTAACAGATTTATAGAATGTTTATAAAGATTTTGAACGCCCCGCGGCAGACTTTCGCTTAATCAAGACTCGAATTCGGTCGTTCTTTTGGGACGGCTGCCGACCCCTTGATTAACAGTCAAGTGCTCTACCTGTTGCTCACCGCATAAAACGATTCTGAGCTAGCGGGGCATTCAAATCAAAGCACAAAAGATTCTTTAAAAACCTTTCTCTATTAAATCAGCTACAGAACAAAGCCTAATGTTGTGTTTTTCTGCAAATTTTTCAAGATAAGTTCCTCTTGCCATCTCTCCATCATCAGAAATAACCTCGCATATAACACCTGCAGGATATAAGCCGGCAGCTCTCGCTAAAGCAACAGATGCTTCAGTATGTCCTAATCTCTCTCTAAGCCCGCGCTCCTCAGCTCGCAAAGGAAAAACATGTCCTGGTCTGTAAAAATCTCCAGGCACTGATCTTGGGTCAATAAGGGCCCTTATTGTTTCAATCCTGTCATAATCAGACATCCCATTATCAGTAATATGCCTCCAATCAACAGATATGGTAAATCTGCACCTAAGCTCATCTCTATAACTATCAGGAACCATCAAAGGCAGACCAAGCTCTTCCAGCCTTCCTGGATAAATAGGCACACAAATTAAGCCGGTTGCGTAACGCCTCATAAATGCAAGCCCGTCTGGAGTTATTTTCTCAGCAGCAATAAATACATCGCCCTCATGCTCTCTGTCAGCACTATCAACGATTATAACTGGCCTGCCCTCTTTCACATCAGCTACAACCCCATCAAGATAATCAAGACCGTTAACCATAAAAAAAAGGGCAAGAAAAGATTTAAAACCCTTTCTAAAACACCTGACGCCTGTAGTATCCCCTAACCTTGTTACCATTTTATCTAACTCTTAGTGTTGGCATTTATGGCAACCAGATTATCAAACATCTTAAGATTCTCATTAAATTTTGTAGCCCTGCTGATTCGCCTGTTTTCATCTCATGTAAATACAAAATCAGCAGGCTTAAGTTACAGGGCTAAAATATGGTAAGAAAGGTTTTATATAAGCCTTGCCACAAAAAATAAAAAATGAAGTCTCCAATAACACTAAAAACATACATGGCTGCTGCTTTATTGATTCTGATAATTGCAGGAATAATAAAAATAGGAATTTCAAAAACACTTCCTCAGTTATTAATCGCATTGGCTGTATGTGTAGCACTGGATCTTGCAGTAAATTACTTCAAAAAAAAGAAATTTATACTGCCGGATTCATCTGTAATTACAGCATTTTTCATCGCAGCAGCACTGTCAATAGGTCAGCGATGGTACATCCCAATTATTGCAGCAGCAATGGCAGTCCTCTCAAAACATATAATAAAAATAAAAAACAGGCACATTTTCAACCCTGCAGTTTTTGGTCTGCTCGCAGTAATGTTATTGTTTAATTCACCAATAGAATGGTGGGCTTCTTCCCCATTGTGGCTGGTTATAATTTTCGGAATTTTCCTGATGTACAAAATGAAAAACTATTATCTGATTTCAAGTTATTTTTTAACAAGCGTTATAATATCGCTGCTATACCATTCAATAAAAAAAACAGAAATAACTTTCGGAATTCTTTTTTTCAGCATAAATTTTTTCTTTATGATGTTCATGCTGGTGGAACCAATGACATCTCCTTTCAGGAAAAAAGGAAAAATAATTTATGGAATTTTGGCAGCACTTTTTTCATTTGCAGCAACAATTATTATACCCCAGTATGACAACTCAATAATTGCATTAATAACTGCAGATTTGTTTGTGCCTCTGCTAAACAAATTATAAAAACTGTTTGTTTTTATTTTAGAAAAAAATCAATTTAAATTTAATAACTTAGCACTCTGACATAAAAGTATCAATTTTAATCAAAAAACGTTTTAACTTTGCAGAGAGTCCCTTATATCTTGGTTCTTCACCCCATCTTTCAGAAGACAAAATAAGCTTATGCACACGTTCTCTTATCCCTGATAAATAAGCTAAAGCAGACCTCTTCTCCGTACAAGAATTAATATTATCAAACAAACGTTTCAAAGAATCATAACCCAATCCCTTTCCTTCCAACAATTCACCTAGCTCTCCTCCAAGTTTAAGTGAGTACGCTTTCATTTCTTCTAAACTCTTGACCATTAAAACAATTAAAGTAAAATCAATATATAAATATATCTGTGCTAAAAAAATAGGTTCAATCTAAAAATTCTTTATTTTTTATTTTGGATGGGAGATATGTCTCAGAGATAAAACTGATGCCTTTGGTAACCAGGGCCTGAATCTCAGCCTTGCCGTTCATCTCTTTCATAAGTTTAAACTGCCGTTGCCAGTCTTTATTGTCTTTAAACCATTCATATTCTGATACCTGCTTTATTCTTGCTAAATCCTGCTCTGTCAGCCTGATCAGGTGTTTCTTTAAATCATACTTGAGAACATCATCCATTGTAACTCCTATATATTTGCAGTTGGGTATTGTAAGTTTTTCAGATGCAAAAGCAAGGGCAA
>CAYXPX010000065.1:0-3180 GCA_964467335.1 Candidatus Woesearchaeota archaeon
TGAAATGCCTATTTTCATTCAGGGAATGGTATGGGACATAAACGCAATACATACTGCATATCCTGATTATCTTGCGTCAAGGGTAAAGATGGAAATATTTCAAAAAGACCACAACCCATTCTTAAGTACAATATTCAAGAGAATTGTAAGCCAGAAAGAAATGGAAGAAGTAAAGGAAGGCAAGGGGCCTTACATTATCATGGCAACTTCCGGCATGCTTCAGGGCGGTCCTGCACTCTCTTACTTCAGGCACTTTGCTGAAAATCCAAAGAATGTGCTGATATTCACATGCTATCAGGGAGTCGGCAGCATTGGAAGAAGAATACAGGAAGGCGAGAAGGAAATTAATTTTGTTGCAGGAGGAAGCAGGAAGCAGGAAGCAGTAAAGGTTCTTATGAGAATTGAGTCTCTCGGCGGATTCTCAGGCCACTCCTCATTTAAGCAGCTTATGAGCTGGGTTGGTCACTTGGAGCCAAGGCCTAAAAAAATAATCACAGTTCACGGCGATTACAGCAGGTGCATAGAGCTTGCATCAGCACTCTATCAGCAGTACAGGATTGAAACAATAGCTCCTAAAAATTTAGAGACAATAAGGCTACGATGAATAATCTTATTAAGAATTCTTTACTCTAAAATTCTTCTGCGATAACGGCCAATTTCTAGTACTACAATAGAATTCACTAGTATTTCTGGTTTAGTTTTTATTAGGAATTTTTTTATGACTTCAGCAATCTGTTTTGCATTGTAATAATGCGGCAATCTTAAAAGTAATAAACCATAATGAGAATTTTTGTGATAGAGAATTAAACTTCCAAACTCTATATCTTTTGTTACAAGAATTGCTTTTTTGTTCCTAGCATATTCTGCTATCTCTTTGTCTGTGGCACCCCGCAAACCAATCTTTCTAACGTGCTCTACTTCAAAGCCTAACTGCATTATAATATCAACAACAAATATTGGGATATTTTCATCCAGTAAAAATTTCATTTTTAAGCAGGTATTTTATGAACTTCTTCACCTAGCACAAAAGAAGCAGCGTATCTCACAACAGCAAGAATTTGTTCACGTGTTAGACCGTATTCTTTCCCTATTTGATCATAAGTCATTCCGCTTTCTAACATACCTAAGACTTCATCCACTGTAATCCTAGTTTTCTCTATAACAGGCTTCCCATGCCTTATCTTTGTATCAATTACAATCTTAACCATATCATACAGTAAGTAGTATTTGTTTATAAATTTAACGAACTTTAGTTTTATTTGGTATGCTTTAACTTATTGCTCCTAAAAATTTAGAGACAATTAGATTAAGGTAGCTCAATTATTGTTTTTGCTATCTTGTTGCTGTCATGCCTTATTATATCTTTTTCGTTTACAAAATCACCAGTTATTGTGGAAATATTATTTCTCTTTAATAGTTTCTCATCGACTTCTACTTGTGTGGCATTTTCTTCTGCATATTTTTTAAGAACATCTTCAGAACATTTCTTATTGTTGACTATAAGATATGTTAAAACGCCTTTTCCTAAATAACTTTCTATGGTTTCTAAAAAATCTGATGCTTTGAATTTGTTTGTTTCTCCATTTTTAGTCATTACATTGCAGATATATATTTTATTAGCTTTACTTTTTTTTATAGCATTTACTACGCCTTCTACTAATAAGTTGGGTATTAAAGAGGTAAATAGATCACCTGGACCAATAACAACTGTATCCGCATCTAGTATTGCTTCTGTTACATCTGGTAATACATGTGCTTTTGAGTTTAAAAAAACTTTTTTTATTTTTATGTTTGGATTATGTTTTGGTATATCTATATTTGTTTCACCAACAATTATCTGTCCATTTTCCAGTTCAGCACAAAGATGAGCATCATCTAGTGTAACTGGTAAGACTTTTCCTTTTATGTTAAATAGTTTAGAAGCTTCATATATTGCTGCTAGTTCATCATTAGTAATATCTTTTAATGCGGTTAGGAGTAGATTACCAAAATTATGTCCTTCTAAGGCATTTCCTTTAGTAAACCTATAATTAAATAGTTCTCTTAATATCCTTGTTTCTGAAGATTCTGGCGAAAGAGCAAGTATTCCTCTTCTTATATCTCCCGGTGGCAAATAACCAAATTCGTCCCTTAGTTTTCCTGCACTTCCGCCTGAATCAAACATTGTAAACACAGCAGTTAAGTTTGGAGTGTATTTTTTTAGTCCTTTTAAAAGCATAAAAGTTCCAGTGCCGCCTCCAATAACAACAATCTTCCTCATTTTATGCATAAAATTTTAGAATAAATTATAAATATTATGAAGCACTAGTACTTTTGGTTTGACCATATTTTCGAAAGAACGCCAGACATGTCTTCATAAGGTACGATTTTACCACCGCCTGAAGTTTTTCCATTATTTTTTACAGCATTGCTCTGCAGGGAAACATTGTGTGTTTGCTGCTGAATATTGCTCTGCCTTGTGCTGTTTGAATCTCCATTTGCTTTTTTCTTATTGACTAAATCCTGGAGAGAATTAATGACTTTTTGTATCTCTTCAATGCTTTCTGTTTCAGTATCAAATTTTATTAGTACCTGCATGTCAGATTATGGTGCAAGCCTTTATTTAAAACTTTTTCTATAGGGCATCCTGGTTAGTATTATAATAAGCAGAACTATCGCTTTAAAGCCAATAAAACTTAAATATAAAGCAATTGATATATAAGATAATGAAGTGCCCTTTCTGCGGAAAAAACGTTGAAAACGAAGAAGAATCTGTTTCAGGCTGTCTGGACTGCATAAGTGACTGGATAGAAAATTAAGTGGTGAAGTATGACACAGGATTTAAGCGTTAAAAAAATGATTGCTGGGAGAGAGCACAGACTTGAGGATTTAGCCAGAAGGCTTGCTGCTGAATTAGGAATTGATATTGCTCCAGATAAAAAATCCCATGGTATTTCAGCTAGGACATGGTTATCAGGAAAAAATAAAGATTATGAAATGTTTTATGCTGAGGGAACTATTTACAGCGACGGCAAGGGAGGAGTTGAATATGATAAAGAAGAAGGGGAAGATATTCACATAAGAAGAGTGGGAGCAGAATATCCAGGAATTTGGGTTACAAACTCTTGCGGAAGGTATGATTTTACAGTGAATGTGCCTGATTATTTATTGGATGATTTTTTAAAAAGAAAAAAATTTGAT
>CAYXPX010000066.1:0-3112 GCA_964467335.1 Candidatus Woesearchaeota archaeon
TGAACAGAATAAGATTAGAATATTCAAAACGAAAGAACTCTTAACATTATTATGACTACCTTTTAGTTAAGGATAGGACGACAGGCGAAACATTTATATACTATATGATATAAAAATGTATTATATGATACAAAATTATAGCAGATGGAAAGTTTTGCAGGTCTTTTTTGACGACCCGAATCCGAAGGAGGGATTCACGATACGGTGGATATCCAAGCATATTGATCTTGCATCAACTTCTGTGAAGCTTCATCTTGACGCGCTTTCCAAGGAGGGAAAATATGGATATCCTCTGGTGATCCGCTCCAAAGGTGTATCATACCCGACATACTGGGCAAATAGTGCCAGCGAGCTGTTCCGGTTCTACAAAAAAATGGATATGCTGTTCAGGCTAGAAGAATCTAAACTATTGCAATTTCTGTCAGAAAAATTCCATCCGCGCGCTGTTGTTCTTTTTGGCACAGCCTCAAGAGGGGAAGATGTAAGAGACAGTGATGTGGATATCTTCTTACTTGCAAAGGAAGGAAAAGCAGAGCTTGCAAAATATGAGCAGTTTCTGAAAAGGAAGGTAGAGCTTCATTTTTCCGATGATATCAATAAGGTCCCTAAGGAACTGAGGAATAACATTATTAATGGAACCCTGCTCAGGGGGTATCTGAAGGTGTTCTGAATGGATGCGCTGAGAAAAGTAAGTCCTGATAGGGAAAGGGCAAAAGCAGACAAGGAAATGGATAACATCTTTACCGACCCTGAATTTCAGGCAATGTTTAAGGAGTATTTGAGAAAAAAGCTTAGCGCTCCTTAATCCGAAAATCATGCTTACAAGTACTGCATAATTCTATCTCTATATTGAAGTCTCTTATTAAAGCAGTGTTTAATCCATTCAAAAAGGCATGCGCCCACGTACACCTATTTTTTCTTCCTTTGACATTAAGAATAAAGCTGTTCCTACCTAAACGTGTTATCCAAGCTCTTCCTACGCTAATTTCATGTTGCTCGTCAGCCCATTTCTTCAACTTATAGAGAATGGCAGAAGGGATATGGCTTGGAAGATAGATAGACCAGTCATCCTCATACCCTGGCCGGACTTCATCATACTCCACAACCACTTTGTAAGGATTTTCCCTAGCATCTTCAGCAAGTTCTTTAAAGACTTGTTTAGTTCTTGCTACTTTCCAAGGCATTTTTATGCTTCCGTCTTTATTGAACTCTATTTTCATTTTACGCAGAGCTTGCATCGATTAAGAATTGATTTATTCTATTCTTAGGATTTCTTAGTGCCCTTTCTAGTAGTTCAATGCCTTTCATATTCTTGTATGCCTCATATTTCTTTACCTGAGCAAAAGTCATGACCTTTTTCTTCCCTCTCTTATCTTGTTTATCCATCGCTCTGTTATGAAAATTAATGGAAGGCATTACATAGAAATCATCAGTTGTGAGATTATGACACACAATAAAAAAGTTCCCTCTGGGTATAAATTCCTTAACAGCAAAATGTTCTTTTTCTTGCTTAATATACCTGCTCTTCACTTGCACTTCGATAAAAGCATTTTTATTCTTGGCAATTAAATCTATTCCATCGACATCAACCACGGGTACATATACATCAAAATTATATTTTAGCAGCTCTGCTATAATGCGGTATTCTGCCGATTTCCCTTTTTTAGTAGCGTTTTGGGTTAGCATATTCCTATTTCCTTCCCCATCCACTGTAATACTGCAATGGCTTTTCTTTCCTCATTCTCCAGGGCCTTTTCTTCTTCCGCTGCTTTTTGTCCTCTTCTTCCTTTAGTTCTTCTAGAATTTTGAGGAGCTTGGTGTTAGGCATTTTATACCACAAACCTCCCCTTCCTATACACCAACCTCCCATCCAGATACATCTTCCCCCCTTTCCGCATATTCTTAATCATATCCCAATGAACAGAGCTTTTATTTCTTTACCATCTCTCTTAATCTATGGTAAATTCTTTTTGTAAACTCGATAACTTTTTGAGCATATTCTTTATCCACAATTGTTCCATAATATAACATACCATTTCTGAAGAATCTTATTTGGTCTGTAAACTGCACATCAGTTTCACTGAATCCGAGAACTCTTAGATAAGAAACTTCTGCTTCGTGTGCTCCAAATCCTGAAGCATTGTATCCCTCTAAAAGCATCTTTGCTCTTATGAGTACCATTAATATGTCGTAGCACAACTTTACAAAATTATTCGCATTCGTATTGTTTAATTTTAACTTTTCTATCATCTCTAATAAATTGTTATAACTATTTTCAGATTCCTTAATAAGAAATTCTGCCCTTGATATATCTATACTTTGTTTTTTGACAATGTTCTTTTTTATGAATTCATCGAATTTTAGTATTCCTTTCATAACTCAACTCCGCCTATAAGGATAATCCCATTGCATAAATTCTCTTTCAAATGCTTGTGAATATTTTTGAATGATTTATAAAAATTTATGTTAATGGTTCTTCCCAGTAGTTTTTCATAGTTTGTGGTATCTATTTGTTTATCTTTCCTGCCAATTACGGTAATATCTATATCCGAATTGAGCGTATCCTCTCCTCTGGAATAGCTTCCGAACAGGATTATTGTTGCTCCAGCAAACTCTTTTTCTAAAAAATCAGCTAGCCCTGACTCATAAATCTGTTTTAGGTTATCTGCCCTTTTCAGCTGCATTACTTTATGATGTTCCCTGTTTAATTCAATAGACCATCTTCTTGTTTCCTTGTCTTGCTGTATTTTGATTAAGCTTTCCTTCTCCAATCCTGGGAGTGCTTTCATTACTGCTGGCTGAGTCACTCCGAGGCTTTTTGCTATCTGCCGTTGGTTTAATGGTGCCCCAGCCTTTACAAATAAAAGCCGTAAAATCTCTTGCTGGAGATTTGTTAACTTTAGTTTATATATATTTACCATAGTTAACATCTATTTACCCTGATTAATATTTAAATCTTTCGGTTATTCACACAGATATCCATACCCTCACACCACAAACCTCCCCTTCTTATACACCACTCTCCCATCCAAGTATATGCTGCCTCCCTTTCTTAAGTCCTTAATCATATCCCAGTGCACAGAGCTTTTATTCTCTCCGCCAGTCAATTTGT
>CAYXPX010000067.1:0-3109 GCA_964467335.1 Candidatus Woesearchaeota archaeon
ATATTGTTCAATTGACTTCAGAAAAAAATTTGCAAGAGTTTGCCTTTAAAATCAGTAAAGATATAAAAAAAGTTTTAATTTTTAGATTGCAATAATAAAAAACAATTAATGGAAAATTAACAATAAAAAATAATAAAAATCAATAATCAGCTAAGCTAATCTGCCCTTTTCTTTTTCCTTCAGGGACTTCCTTGATTTCCTCCCCAACCTGTTTTTTTACATTCAAAGCCACTTTTTCTCCCAATATCTGGACTAATTTTCCCAAATCAGCGTTCTTTACATCCTTAATGTCTTTAATTTTGTTTTTGAACAATTTTCTTGCCCTGACCCTGCCTATCTGCTCAAGCCTCAATAAAGGCAGCAGTTCCTCTTTGGCGCCGTACCTTATCCTTAATCTTAGCTTTATAATTTCCTTGATTAAGTTCTGGTAATGCAGAATTCTGCAGATTTCTTCAGAAGCGTAAAGCAGCCAATCGGAATTCTCCAGCTTGACCCTTAATTCTCCTGGCCTTATATTATACTCTTCAAGCAAAAATTCCTCATCTTTTTCATCAATCCAGTCATTAAACATTAACGCGGTTTTCATGCTATTCATGAAATCTTCATATTCGGGCTCGTACATTGAAGGCTCTTCCTGAAGAAGGGAAGATTCGTGCTTTACAAACTCTTCCTGTATTTTTTCATTTTCTTTTATTCCCACCCTTAACAAAGGCCTCATTTCCAATGTGCTGCATACCATATGCAAAAATGAAAATTCACTTATTTTTTTGTCAGAAGCGTTCCTTAAGCACTTTACCATAAAAAAAGCTGTCAGGGGGTCTATATAAAGCTCAGCAACTCTCTTTCCCATTATCGTGGCGTTTATATCCTCATTTTCAACTTCATCTGCATCCCTGAATTCCTCTTTCTTTTTAGTTATAAACTCCCATTCTTCGAGCAAATCCAAAGTTTTTGATACTATCATCTCAAGCTTTCCAATATCCTTAAACTGAAAAGCCCAGAATGTTTTTTCAAAAAAATCCATAATCTGCTTTTTAGTTCTTGTAAAATTCGCAGCGATTAAGCTCAATAAATATGTACGCAAAACAGGCTCCACAGCCAGCTTTGAATATATATCCTCAGGCTGCCCTAAAATATACTTCTCGTAAATTTGATCCTTTTCTCCTTCAGTAGCTGCAATAACAATCGCTTCTCCAAATTTATCGAATTTTGGCCTGCCGGCTCTGCCAGCTTGCTGCAAATACTCCAGAACTGGAATCCAAGTTAAGCCTCTTTGAGTATATCTTCTTAGGTCTTTAATTATAGATCTAAACGCTGGCAGATCCAATCCAAATGCCAGCGTCGGTGTTGCGCAGATGATTTTTATGCTGCCATTCCTAAAATTTTCTTCAATTAGTTCCCTTTGTTTTGACACTAAGCCAGCATGATGGAAAGCAATTCCTTTTTTTAGGCAGAAAGCCAGCCTTTCACATTGTTTTGTCGGCCTTGAAAGCGCATTTAAAGCATTGTCAGCCAATGCCCTGAGGGAATTGCTATCATTCTTTAATTTCTTTGAGATTTCTTCAGCGGTCTTTTCAGCGCTTCTTTTTGAATTTACAAAAACCAGACCCTGTTTTTCCAAACCGATTGTGTCCAAAGCTATGCTTATAACAGGATTGCCGCCAATATCAGAAATATTTTTGCTTTTTTCCATCACACAAAGGATGCAATAGAAATTTATAAAGATTGTGAATCAAACAACATCTATTATCCAGATATGAGTTGCTTTATCAACGCCATCGCTTACAGTGACTTTCACTTCTTTTTTTCCCTTTGAAGTAAAGATTCTCTTATGCACTGCAGTGGCATTGTATTTGTCTAATAAGCCAAAATCCCACAGATAGAATAATGAGTCTTTGTCCTCATCTTTTGCAGAAACAAATAAGGTTATTGGTTCATTGGCTTTTACAATCAAATACCTGCTGAAATCTGTTATTTTGGGCGCTCTGTTTTTGTTAAAAACTGCAATACCAGCTGTTTGCTCAGTTTTTATTTTACTGTCATCAGCAAAAAACTTGACAGATATCTGCTCTTTTTCCTTGTTTTTTACAAAATCGAAATCAGGCTTAAAAATAAAAATATTGTCCTCTAATCTGGCATTTTCTGGCAGATTCTCTGCTGAAAAGGTTATTATATCATTCTCGGGGTCATTTGCTCTTAATTCAACTTTTATTAATTCGTTTTCTGTAGCCTCAAGCTGATTTATAGGCTCAAATATCGGCACCCTATTAACATTTTTAATATTAACAGTTACAAATTGAGAGGCTGTATAAAAACCGTCAGTGCCTGTGACTTTTACTATATAAGTTCCTGCATCGTCAAAATTAGTTTTATAGGTATTTTTTGCCATCCAGCCTGAATATGCAAATGAAACGTAATCACTGTCAGGATCGCTATAGCGAGGCTCTATAACAATTTCTTGCCCCTCATTGGCAGTAATAGGCTCAAGAGGCTCAAGGGTAAAAGGCCTATTTGCATCTTTAACAGTAATCCTTACTTCTTTGCTTGCCTTATTTTCATTCTTATCTGCATTAAATATTACATTTACACTTTTGCTTAGCAAGTGAAATTTATCCAAAACATAATCAAAACTGTTTTCTTTTTTCACAAAATCAAAACCTGGCTTCCATCTAAAGATATTGCCGTCTAGTGCGGCGCCATTTGGCATATCTTGCGCAGAAAAAATTATCTTGTCATTGTCTGGATCCTGGGCTTTTAACTCTATAAGAGCCTCTTCATTCTCGCTTATTGCAATATTTAAAAAAAAAAAAAAAATAGGAGCCCTGTCCTTGTTTTTAACAACAACCTTGACTTTTTCGCTTTCAGAAAAGCCTTTTCCCTCTGCTTCAATAATTACTTCATAGACTCCTGCGTCATTATAAGAGGTCTGCCATTCGTTGCCATTGCCTATTGGATCAGATATAGAATAAGCCAAGCCGTATTTTTCGAGATCCGGCAGCTTCAAGCTGGCAACTCCAGTTTCTTCTATTTCAATATCTTCAATAGAATCCAGGATATTCTCTAAATTAACTTCTTTTACTTCCACAGCCCCTTCTTTGCTTGCACTAGA
>CAYXPX010000068.1:0-3083 GCA_964467335.1 Candidatus Woesearchaeota archaeon
CGCCTTCCTTGTCTGCAATTTTATATTTTATCCTGTTTTTTTCAAGGACTTTTTTTAGGGAATTTTCTGCTCTTTCCCAGAGCCAGTCTTCTCCCATATGTTCATCAGGTTTTGTGCTTAATTTTATTTCGTAATCAAAATTAAAAATATTTTTGTAGATATAATCCACGAAATCGAGAAGATTTTCAATTTCTTTTTCCAGCTGCTCTTCTGCGATGAAGATGTGTGCGTCGTCCTGGGACAGTTTTCTTACTCTTGTCAAGCCTCCCAGAGTTCCTGATAATTCGTTTCTGTGCAGAGGAGCGAAGTCTGCAATCCTCAGCGGAAGTTCCTTGTAGCTCCATAACTTATTTTTGTAGATTAAACAGTGCGATGGGCAGTTCATTGGCTTCAGGCTGAATGTTTTCTTTTCTATCTGGAAGTTGAACATATTCTCCTTGTAATGCTGCCAGTGGCCTGATGTTTCCCAGAGAGACTTTTCGTACAATAAAGGGGTTATGACTTCCTGGTAATTTCTCTTTTTATATTCTTCCCTAATAAGCTTCATAAGTTCATGATAAACTACTGCACCCTTTGGGAGGAATATCGGCGAGCCAGGGGAATATTCATGGAAGAAAAAAAGATTAAGCTTTTCTCCAAGCATTCTGTGGTCTCTTTTTTTTGCCTCTTCCAAATTTTTAATGTATGAGTCAAGCTCTTCTTTTGCAGGGAATGCTGTTCCGTATATTCTTGTAAGCATTTTGTTTTTTTCATTTCCTCTCCAGTATGAGCCTGCTAATTTTAATAATTTAAAATACTTAATTTCTTTTGAGGGGTTTTCCACGTGGCCGCCTCTGCATAAATCAATATAATCCCCTGACTGGTATACTGTAAGCTTCTGGTTTTTTTCTGAGAATTCTTCTATAAGCTCTAGTTTATACGGATTGTTTTTGAATAATTTTTTTGCCTCTTCTCTTGTGACTTCCCTTTTTTCAAACTTTTTCCACGTCTGTATTATTTTATGCATCTCTTTTTCAATCTCTGGAAGGTCTGATTCTAAGATCTGAGCTGAGAATTCGAAGTCATAGTAAAAACCGTCTTCTATCGGCGGGCCTATTGATCTTTTTGCATCAGGGTAAAGTTTCAGGACTGCAGCTGCCAAAAGATGCGCGCATGAGTGCCTTAGTTCTTCAAGATTTGGCATATTAAGTTTTATCTGTAAGATTTATATAAAAGGCTTTCCATAAGTTTTATAAACTAATTAATACGAATAAGGGATAATGAAAGGGCTGAAACTGTTTTTTGCATGTTTGGTTATTTTTTCCCTTGTTCCTTTTGCCAATGCAGAGATAAATTTGTATGATTTTTCCAGCGATAGTTACAGCCTGGGGGATGCTGTTTTGTTCAGGGGGGATGTTAAAAGAGAGGAAAATGTAAGGGGTACTCTTGATATTTTTCTCAAATGCGGAAGCAAAAGGGAGCAGGTAGGAGCCGAGCTTCTTGATCTAAGGGCGGGCAATGGCAGGGGTTTTTCAAATTATGTTTTTCTTCCTGTGAATCTTGCAGGAAAATGCAATGCTGAACTTGTCTTTTCTGATCTTAACGACAATGTTCTTGAGAGCAGTGTTTTTGAGGGCTTTACAATTGTGAATAATTTAGGCGGGAATTTTCAGATTAATAAAAATAATTTTCAGCTTGGAGAGGTTTTGCAGTTAAGCGGGCATGTTTCAAAGCCGAACGGCGATGCTGCTGACGGCTCTGCCCTTGTAAAATTTAAGAGAGACGGAGTTGTTAAATTTTTGGGCAATGAGGAAGTAAAACAGGGAAGGTTTAATTTTCAGAAGGAGCTTGTAAGGGTTCCTCCAGGGCAATACAGCGCTGATATTTTTGTAACTGACAACTTTGGCAATAAAAATACTTTTTCAGATGTTGTTTCATTTACTGTTGAAAGTTCTGTGGATATAAACATTAATCTCCAGAAAAACAGCTTTAATCCTGGTGATGAAATAGTTTTAACAGGACATGTTTCAAGCAACCTAAACCAAAGATTAGAGGAGGTTTCTGTGGAGGTTGTTTTTGAGGGTTTGACTCCTATTGTGCAAAATTTAGATGACAGCAGCGTTTCTTTTAGTGCAAGAAATATTATTCCTGGAAATGCCAAGACTAAAAGTTATATTATTGAGATTACGGCCAGAGACAACAAGGGGAATTATGGCTTTAACAGCATTGAGTATGCAGTGAATGCAATTCCTACTAATCTTAATTTGGGTGTTGACGGCGGAAACTTTAATCCAGGAGATTTGATTAATTTTAATGTTGACTTGTTTGACCAGGCAGGGGATGCAATCAGCGACAGCGTTAATGTTTATTTATTAGACAGCGATGGAAAATCTGTTCTTAATAAAGTGGTGAGGACTGGTACTTCTGACAGTATCACTGTTCCTGAAAATGCTGAACCTGGCTCATGGAGAATTTCTGCTGCCGGCTATGGATTAAGCGACGAGTTTTCTTTCAGCGTAAATAGATACCAGAAACTTGATGCTACTCTGGAAGGTTCTGAGCTTGTGGTTAAGAACAGGGGAAACATTCCGTTTAAGGATTCTCTTGATGTTGAGGCAGGCGATCTCAGGAAGTCGAAAAAATTAAACATTGATGTTGGAGAGAATACAAAGGTTAATCTTGACAAATTATTTCCTTTTGGAACTTACCAGGTGAGAGTTCCTTCTTTGGGAAAGGTTTTTGACAATGTCCGCCTTGGCAAGGAGAAGAATTCTTTTGGTCTTGGAAATCTTTTTGGCAAAAATAAGGTTACAGGAAATGTTGCCAAGAATGTCAATAATCCTGCAAGAAAGGGGATGCTGTTTTTGGCGCTTATTTTGCTTGGCGGCGGGTTTTTGTACCTTGTTCTTGGCAGGATGAAACGCACTAAAAAAAATGCTGTTTTTGAGTTCAGGGATGTAAACGGAAAGGGATATGTTGAGGGAAAGAAAAAGCTCGAGGAGCTTAAAGCAAAGGGGATAAGAAAGGAAAGGGAGCCTGCTTATGGGAAGGCCACGCAGGATGACATAGAATACTGGAAGAAGAGGGTTCAAGATGCATATAAG
>CAYXPX010000069.1:0-1291 GCA_964467335.1 Candidatus Woesearchaeota archaeon
TCATATTAAGAATATCACCCTCAGTTTTAATTGCTAAAGTCCCCCTCTTTTCCTTTTCAGAAGAACCAATTATGGAAACTAGCACATAATGCCCCTCATTCGCATTGTGTCCAAGAAGAACATAGATATCTCGAACATCTTCAGCAGAACAATAAACATCACCGCTTCTCACTAATTTTTTTAAAACCCCATGATCAAGGGAAATTCCAGAAAAAACATACTCAAGTCTGCTGACAGCATCTGCCTCAATAAAAATATCATCAAGAGCTTCCTGGACAATCATCCTTTCAGCAGGTTCTGCTGAAACTCTGCATCTAAATGGTCCGCCGACCTTGGAAAGATTAATCCTAAAATAGTCTGCCAGAGTTATGCTATTATCCATAAGAATCCTGTAAATAGCCTAATTTAAAAATTTAATTGCTATAGAAAATATATCTTGCTATCGCACATAGCCAACGCGCTTTAACTTTCCCCTTGAACGCAGGCCTGACAGCTGGCAGAGATATTCTGCATCATCAAAAGAGATAATATCCCCTCTGTCAAACAAACTCATGCGCGCAAAAATATATTTCTTATCATAATTAGTTCCAAGAAGTGCAAGATATCCCAAGTGATCGCTTGCATAAATGTCTCCGCTTCTCAAATCAGCTCTTTGTCCGCCGCCTGAATGTGAATTAAACAAAAAATTTATGTTAGACAATAATTTAAGGGACAACACTACATCATCAAGAGAATCCCCAAGAAATCTGCGGTTGACTTCAGTCATTCTGTCAAAAAGAACAAATTTGCCCTTAAAATCTCCGCCAATTCTTGAGAGCTGGCTTTCAAAATAACCCCTGAGCGAAATGCCTTCTTTCATGGAAACTCAAGTCAGGAAAAGCTTAAAAAATCAGCTGAAAAAGAGGGAACCATATTTTTGCCCCGTCAAGCGGAGGTATTGGCAGTATATTAAATATGAAAAGCCACTTGTTTATGTGATTTGTTAAGGTCCAAAATATGGCTTCTTTTCTCATCATGTGTTTTTTGTATTTGATAAAAAGAATGGCAGAAATCCATAAAATCAAATTTACTAGCGGACCTGCTGCGGCAGTAATCATTCTTTCAAAATCCCCAGCTCCTGAAATCAGGACAAATCCAGGAGCCAGCACAATAAAGCCTGCTGAAAAAAGTTTAAGCAAAACCCCGAGCAGCAGCCCAAAGTAAGAAACCTGAAAAAAAGCACTCAGCCCAAATCCCATTGCAGCAGATTTATGGCCACGCCCATGGTGAATATTGTGTTAATTCTTATTCG
>CAYXPX010000069.1:1301-3078 GCA_964467335.1 Candidatus Woesearchaeota archaeon
AAACCAAAATTCGCTCCAGTCAAAGCCCTTTGTATAATCCTCAAGAACATCTCTTCTTGAACTAAACTTAAAAAAGCCTGTAAATATGTATCCTACTGCAAGAATTACTATTAATATATACACAATTTCCAAAAGGGATATAATTGCCATTAATCTTCAAAGCCAAGCAGCAAGAAAACAAGGCCGATTAAGGCAACAAGCACAGGAAGACCGCCTTTAAGCAGAGTCAGAAATTCATCCCACCAGCCTAATGGCGGAAAAAAGCTCCACACTGCAAGCACAATTAATATCAAGCCTATGACTGTTTTTAATAAGCCGCTGCTCTTCATAGCAGTATTAAGCACAGCACATCTTTATAAATATTTTTATACTCCAATTGTTAGAAAGGTTTATATAAAAAACAAAAAAGCAAAAGAAGATGGAATTTAAAAAATACCTCAGTAATCCAAAAATAAGAAAAGAATATGCTAATTTAATCAGGCAACGCCTCATACAATGGAGAAAAGAGCCTGCAGTAAATAGGGTAGAACATCCGACAAACCTGGCCTCAGCAAGAAGGCTGGGCTATAAAGCAAAACAGGGAATAATAGTTGTAAGAATTAGGATAAAAAGAGGGCAGAAGATGAGGCCGAGAATAAATAAGGGCAGAAGATCAAAGCACATGAATCCAATATTAACGCTTGAAAAAAGTTATCAGGCTGTCGCAGAGCAGAGAACAGCAAAATATTACAAAAATCTTGAAGTTCTTAATTCATACAGGGCAGGAAAAGACGGTTTGCACTATTGGTATGAAGTAATTTTAATTGATCCAAAACATCCTGCAGTAATGTCTGACAAAGAATTAGGCTGGATTTCCGGTCATAGAAGAAGGGTATTCAGGGGATTGACGTCAGCTGCAAGAAAGGGAAGAGGCTTAAGGGGAAAAGGCAAGGGTTTTGAAAAATCAAGGCCGAGCAGGACAGCAAACTGGAAGAGAAGATTATTTGTTTAAAATTTATTTTCCTTCTTTAAGAAAAACACGTTTTCTTTTTTCAAGAAAATCAAGTATCTGCGCATCGCTTAATGAGGATAATGCTTTCCTGGCTGTTGATATTAAAAGCATAGGATAACATTTAAACTCCCTTTTGCTAAGCCTGTCATCTGTACTTATGTATTCTCTGTTTACATGAACCGGAATGCTGTCTTTAGGATCAAAATCGTATCGTATTAATGGAAGCCATTTGCCAAGAAGAAATCCTTCCAATTGAGTAGTAGACCACAATAAAACATTTTTGTAGGTTTCAAACCTAACACGAATCATAGCAATTTCATTGCCATTATCATCATAAACAAATCTCGGAATTACATATTCACGATAGCCCACAGCAAAGTATTTAAATTTTAAAGTATATATAAATATATGCCAATAAATCAAAAAGCAGCAAAACAACTAGGATATGTAGGAAAGATCTACGAATTATTATGGAAATTGCAGGGAACAGATGAATTTGAAGCCTACATGGAATTATTTTCAGGTAAACGTGATGATCCAAAAACAGATTATAATATATTAAATAACAGACAAAACAGAAGAGTTATGGTAGCATTGTATCAGGGCAGAAATCCAACAATAGAGGGACTTGCAGAAGCAGCAGGGTTAAGTACAGATGACATAACAGCAAGAATAAAATTATTCAGGGCAAACGGAATGAGAGATATAAAAATAAGAAAAGCAGCATAATCAATAAAATAAATCATAAAAGCTCAACCTTTTTCTTTTTCTCAAGTTCCTCAAGAA
>CAYXPX010000070.1:0-2759 GCA_964467335.1 Candidatus Woesearchaeota archaeon
ATAGCTTTATATTTTGTTTTCTATATACAACTTGAAACAGTTTTTTTAATGTTTCTTTTTGCGTCTTTTTTTGCTTCTTTGGTAATGGCAAGCAGAATAGACACAAAAAAGCTTTTCCCGCTTGTTTTTGACAAAGCTTTATTCAATAAAATATTCAGCTATACAAAATGGACTTTAATGGGAGGCGCTGCACTTTATTTTGTAAACTGGGGCGACAACCTGATTTTGAGGATTTTTGTATCAGTTGAGGAAATAGGAGTTTACAATTTAGGATACCAGCTTTTCAAAGGAGCGCTTATGGTTGTGTCTTTAATACCAATGTACTTCCTGCCTTTTATTTCAAGAAATTTAAGGCAGAAAAAGAAAATCAGGCAATATCTGGAAAAGAAAAGGCCGAAGATAATGCTTTTATGGCTTGCAATGATACTTCTTGGATTTGTGCTAATGCCTTATTTGATAAGAATTTTTTATGGCAGTGCATATGAAGGGGCTATATTAGTCACAAGAATACTTCTTATTGGCTCTGTTTTTGCCCTGCACAGGGTTTTTTACAGGCCAATCTTTGACAGCTTGAAAAGATACAAGTTTACACAGACAGCTGATGTGTTTTATGTAATATTGAATTTATCTCTTGATTTTGTATTTATATACTATCTTGGGTTTGTGGGCGCAGCAATTGCAACTGCAATAACATACATGTTCATGGCTTTTTTGAGCGAGTTTTACTATAGAAGATATTGCAGGAAGGAATTGTTTGGCTGAAACACTAAACAGGTTAACTGCTTAACTAATAATAATTACTAACTTAATTGCTCATTAATGTTATCACTAAATTTAATATCAACTATTACATTAGTTCTATTATAACTCTAGAGGGCTTTGAATAACCTTTTAAATTGATAAAATAATTCAGTAGATTAGAACTAATAAAATCTCAAGATAATCAATAACTCTATATTAACATCGTGAGATTTTTGTCAGTTAATAGCCCATCATTTATTATAATAGCTATGATTAATATTTTTGGGTTTTTCCAAATCCTCTATATATTTAAGTTTTGATTTGATAATTTGATTTAGTATTAACCTTATTTATCATTATGGACAAAGCTTAAAAAGTATTATTCCATTTTTTCTATATGGCATATTCTAATAATCTTTCAGAAGGCATTATTTTCAAGCTGGAGAATGTCGCAAAGGACTTTTATTATGCCGTATATTTTAGCTTTTCTAGGATTTTTTCTTCTGCAAATTTGGATGAGGGATTTGTTATTGTTTCATTTCCCAAAAGCGGGAGAACCTGGCTGCGGACTACTCTGGCAAAATACATTGAATTATACTATTCTGTTCCTTTTAATGTTGAATTAGACAATCTTCCTGAAAATATCCCCAAGATAAAATTTACCCACATTGTTCATTCTATAAGAAATGCAAAAGCCAAGGGCATTGTTGTTCTTTTGAGAGACCCGAGAGATGTTCTTGTTTCTTATTATTATGAAAGAACACAAAGACCATTAAAATCAAGAAAAAAATTTAAAGGCACTATCTCGGAATTTGCCAGGAGCAGGTGGGGGATAAGGAGAATTGTGCATTTTCTAAATAAATTGGTTATTTACGAATCAAACATGAAGAAAAGTAACCAGAAAATTCTTTATTTGACTTATGAATCTTTGAAAAGAAACCAGGAAAAAGAAATGACTAAACTGCTTAAATTTCTTGGTTTGCCTACGGACAGGAAAATTTTATTGAAGGCAATTAATTTCTCCAGTTTTAAGAGAATGCAGAAAATGGAAAAGAAGGGGGTGTTTGACAGCTGGAGATTGAGCCATTTAAATAAAAATAATATAAATTCTTTTAAGATGAGAAAAGGCAAGATTGGCGGGTATGTTGATGAACTTACGCCTGAAGAGATAAGATATGTCAATAATTATATTTCAAGGCATCTTGACAAGCGGATATACAGGAGGATCTATAAGGCATCTAACTATAGTATAGGACATTAATTTTTATACCAAAAGATAATTTGATATTTTTCAATAATAAATAATAATGGATGATTATCGTCGTGGAATTGTAGATTAATATATTTAGCAGTCCTTTTATCTCAATAAAGATGGTAGATTATTTAAATCATGAACTATAGTTTAGGCAGCGATTAAAGTTATTTTTATTGCGAATTAGATGAAACTTATGTTCTGTACTATTGCACTTTGTCATAACCCCATAATTTTGTTAAGTTCCTGTTCAGTAGTCTGCTTAAGGCAATTACTTCTGGCTCGAATTTCCTCATTAATTTTTTCCTTAGCTCTGGATTTAAAGCTTCTCTGGGCTGCTCTTTGAAGAATATTTTTTCGTACAGCTTAAGCATCTTGCTGTTGTATTTTTTTAGTGAAGGATAATTTTTCCAGAGGGCTTTCCATATAGAGCGGCTAATTAACCCAAGCTTCAGCAAAATGCTTGATCTAATGACTGTATTTGGATTATGGATATTAAATTCCGGTTTAAAGTTCTGGTTTACATTTAAAAATTTTAATATTTCCCTATAAACCTTATAATTATTTTTTTTGAAATCGTCAAATATAATAATCTTTAGCTGCTTTTTATCAAATAATCCTGAAAATCTTTTGATTTGTTCAGCGTACTTTATCCTTTCAGAATAAAAAAGCTTGCTCGGAAATTTTGCTGTCTTCGGTATATTTTTTCCTTTTTTCCTGTCTTTTTCTAATTCTAGGGCTTTCTCAAAATCCTCAACTGTTTCAT
>CAYXPX010000071.1:0-2740 GCA_964467335.1 Candidatus Woesearchaeota archaeon
GTCTGGCTCTCTCCTGTGCAGGTTGTCATAATGACAGTTGCAGACAGGCACATTGAATATGCTGAAAATTTATTAAATGAAATAAAAAATAGGTACATAAGGGCAGAACTTGATTCAAGAGCAGAAAGCATAGGAAAGAAAGTAAGAGACAGTCAAATAATGAAAATTCCTTATTTAATAACGGTTGGTGATAAGGAAATCGAAAGCAATAAGCTGGCTGTAAGAACAAGGGATAACAAAGTAGATTTTTTTGAAAAAAAAGATTTTATTGAAAAGGTTATTGACGAAATAAGGAACAGGAAGTGAGAAATTTTGGAAACCGCAGATGAAAGTTATAATAGGCTGTCAAAATCAGGGGAGTTTCTGCACAATGGATTTTTATGCGGATTTTTTTTCATGTCAGACATGGAAAAACTTGAAGATGCAGTGTGGCAGATAGATTTCTATGATGAAAATTCAGATAAAATAACAAGCTATATGATGGATAAAGAAATAAAGGTAAATGAAAATTCAGAGGCATTCAAAAAGCCTGAAACAAAGGTAGAAGAATTAAATATAAAAGAAGTGAAAACAAGTTTTGATGAAGCATACAAAAAATCAAAAAAGATCATTGAATCAAAGGCAGAAGAACCTGAAAAAGTAATAGTGCTGCTGCAAAAACAGAAAATTCCTGTATGGAACATCAGTTTTATAACAAAAAAATTCAACATTCTTAATGTAAGGATTAATGCATCAAATGGCAGGCTTATGGAAGAAAAACTGATTTCTTTGTTGAGTTTTAAGGAGGATTAAAAACTAAATAACCCATATTTATTCACAAGACAAACCATTCATTTATGACTTATCGTAATCTCACAAAAGATATTGTTTAAACAAAATTAAATAAACTATGGGTTTCAAATATCACATACATTTTAAATGAGTTTGTTTATCTTGTTGTAATAATTGATATTTTCAGCAGAAAATGTATTGGCTGGAGATAACACAATTGGTATAAATTGAGAAAAAAATAAAAACTTTTTAAATTAACACTACAAGAATGTCCTATATCCTAAATATGGGTTCCCAAATCAAAACTTATCAAGAGTGTAGCCTCATCTTCATCAAACGTTGTTTTAAGTATTTGCTCAAGCATATGATGAACTTTTTTAGAAGGAGAAGAAGATATTGCGCCTAAATGGTTAGCTTCATCAAAAGGTAGGGGAGGTAATTTTATTTTGCCTTTTTCTGCAATAACCAAAGAAGAAGAAGGCTCTCTAAAATTTGAATTATGGACGGCCACTAGAGTTATATCTTTAGCCAAACATTCTTTAACCCCAAAATTCCCTTCATCTTCTAATTTAGCTATTAAACTTTTGTAATTATCATCTAATAAGTATATCTTTGTTAAACCATTGACCTCTTTTAATGTCTCAATTACTGTAGTTATTTGATTCAAGTTATTTCTATTCACAATCTGCCCCGCCTTACTACAAAATTTGATTTCCACATTAAATACATAACAATAAAACTTAAATTGTTTATGAATCAAAAGTGTTATTTAAACATCCGCATTTATATAAATAAGTAATGCTCTTAATATTAGGACAGACAACTTAAATTCTCTTGTAAATTATCTTATATTTTTCATCCTTACACCGCCTGATTTTCAGTGATTTACTTTCTTATCTACTTGCCTCATTTTATAGGCGCAGTCTAACTTTAGTTTTGTAAATTAAGAAAGTTATATGTTCATATGTATACTTAAAACTTAGGGTTGTATTAGTACCAGTATCCACAAAATTTATATACAAAAAGAACAATGAAAATATATGAAAATATTGATTGTCCAGCCTATGGGTTCAGGAACTCCCCCGCTGGGTCTCTGCATGATAAGTGCAATTCTTAAACGTGAAGGTTATACAGACATTACACTTGTAGATTTAATGATAGACACAATCGCTGACCATGTAACCTCACAAATAAGAACAGAGGAGTATCTGCAAAAAAAACTAGAAGAAAAACCAGACATCATTCTATTGACTGCTTCTCTCCCAACATTTCACTTCGCAACAGAAATGTCTAAAAAACTGCGCCAACATTGTGAGGTGCTGATGCTTGGCGGACCTCATGCAACACTATTCAAAAAAGAAATTCTAGAAAAGTGCCCGCAATTCGACCTGTTGGTTATAGGGGAAGCAGACCTAATTATAGCTCCTTTAATAAAAAGCATTGAGCAGAGCCTAAAAAATAAAACTAAATTTGACTTTTCAGACATTCCAAATGTAGTATGGCGAAAAGATTCAGAAATAATTGTCAACAACATAAATCCTCCAATCATGGACCTTGACCAGTTCCCAGTACCGGACAGAGATATAATAGATATCCACAGCTATCACGCAGCATTCTCAATTCTTACTAGCAGGGGTTGCCCTATGAAGTGTACTTTCTGTTCTAGGCCAGTTACAGGCAGTACTTTTAGAGGTAGATCTGCTGAAAGTGTAGTTGATGAAATGGAAATGATGTTAAATAAATATCCTGATATCGCTAAAAGGTGTGATAGAACTTTTTCTATTGTAGATGAAAATTTTGGTGTTGATAAAAAAAGAGTTGTGGAAATTTGTGATGAAATTATAAAAAGAAATCTTAATCTTAGAATAGTATTACCAAATGGTTTGCATGTTGCAAGCGCTCAAGACATAGAAGTTCTTAGAAAATTAAGAGCTGCTAATTGTGATCTTATTTTCTTTGGAGTTGAATC
>CAYXPX010000072.1:0-2695 GCA_964467335.1 Candidatus Woesearchaeota archaeon
TTGTTTTAGGGAAAATTGATGTGTATAAATTTGTAGTCCATGTTGTTTTATTTGAATTAAATCTACCTCCTGGTAGGTGGAGTGATATAATGAATCGGAACGAATTGGATCATCATATTATGAGATGTATGGCGCCGGATGTTTTGCCAACAAGCAGTGGGAATATGCCACATCCAGATGCGCCAGCAGACAGTTGTTCGTTAGTAGATGATATATTAAGAGAATGCGAGGACTTACCTGGCGGAGAATATATTGATAGTACTGGATGGAACATATTATGTCCTGAACCTGGAGGGGCATGCGGTCCTGCACCTGGTGAACTGCAGCCAGCATTGGAATGTTTAGCATCCCAGGATGGAGCGAGTGCTGTTTATTCTGGTGCTATAATTAAAGCAAGCCGCCCTGGGCCAGACTGCCAGTATGATGTTCCTGGCAATGAATGCTGCCAGTTAGATTTTTCAGGAACAAGATGCCTTAATGTCGGCATTGGAGGAAGAGAAGTTGGTGAGTTTTTTGCTTCACAAACTGGATGCGGTCCTGAGATGAATCCTGTTGATCCCGATCAGTGCGATGCAGTCTGCGGAGAGGGAGAAGAACTTGGAGAAGGCGGAGGAGGTTTTGGTCCTCAGGGCGCAGTATGCTCTACAGGAGGTACTAATCCGCCGCCTGGAGCTGATTAATTATTTTTAAAGAATTATTCTCTCTCGGTAAAAATTTGAAATCGTCTTTTTTGCAATTCTTGCATTCTTTCCATTTCTTTTTGCAATTCTTCTGATTCTTCTACGTAAGCATCTAAATCGCAAATTATAACTTTTTCAACACTTGTTGTTTCTAATGCCGGAACTGTTCCATCCCTGTCGTTTTCTCTTGGTAAGTATTGGTTTAGTAAATAACCTACACCAAATGAAGCAAGAGCTAATGGCAAAACTACTTTATAGTTTAAACCTTTCATTCTTTGATAAAAATCTGATTTATACATTTTGTCCTCTTAATTTTAATAGAAGAACTCCTTTATATACTTTTTGTTTTTTGACTACTACTAGGTGATTATAATCTTAGTTCCCTGACAAATCGCTTTATTCCGCTTCTTTTCCATTCAGGAGAATCAGCTTTTAACCTGTGGTTTATTTCATATTTTAATGCGTTGAGCTCTTTATGGGCTGCTTTTGCAATATCCCAGTCTCCGCCTTTTTCTGTTTCCCTATTTTTTACTATAAACGGTCTTGTAGGAGCATTGAGCTGGAGACTTATCATAAAACGCTTTCTTGACTCTTTTTTTACAACTTTTATTTTTACTATAAGTTCAGCTTCATTTTTTAACAGCCTTGTTATTTTGGGTTGCTCTTTTTCAATTATGCTTGTCAGTATTGCCTGCTCGTTTTGATCCAGATCTTTTAGTCCTATATACCTTATTGCCATTATCATAAACTTATTAATTCACTGAATTTTAAGCCTTTCTCTTCTGCCAATTTCAAGTTAACTGACAAATTTGTTTTTGTTTTTGCCAAATCTTCAGGCTTTAGGAAATACCACCCCTTTGCATTAAACCTTATTGCTACCCATGGCTCTGCACCAAAGTTTTTTGAGAATTTAATTAAATCCCCTATTTGTTCTGAATAAAGGTGCTTATATTTTCCTTTAACTGATTTGCATTCTATTGCCAGGTGCCTTTGTCCGTTTCCTGCTATTACATCTGTATTTGGATCTTTTGTTAAACCAGAGCCTGCAACCCTAATTGCGGCCCAGTCATTATCTTTAAAAATCTGCACAAGCTCTCTTTCTGTTCTTGAGCCCTTTCCTTTTGCTCCCATTGTATTTTATTCAGTGCTTTCTTTATTAAAATCTTTCTACAATAAAAAAGAAAAAGCCAGAGATTTATAAGTCTCTTGGCTGAATAGTACTTCTTTTGTTTTCTTTGGATCTTCTGCAAGCTTCCTTAATCAAAGATTCTACTTTGCTGCTTAAAGCTTCAGCGAAATCTCCTGCAACATTCATTCCCTTTGCCACGTCTTTTATTTTGCTTCTTACTACCAATAGTTCGCTCATTTTTTTACCTCCTGTTTTTTAAAACGATACTATGCGCTTTAAGGCTTATAAGCCTTGTTTTTAGTAGAATTAGCTTGATAGTGGTATATAAATCTTTCTTTGTTTCTTTTATGTGAAGAAATTTTATTGCAAAACTTTAGGACAAAATAAAAATTGAGTATAATCTTGCATTTTTACAGAAACTTTTTAAACAACCCCTGCGAACGTAGTGAGCAAGTTTGGGATATGGCACGTTCATATCACCACATATTTCAGCTAATGGCAAAAAACCTTAAGTATTAAAAGATTAGTTTGAGGCTCTCTCTTTTTTTAGTTTAAGAAGAAGTGGCAATCTTAAAAAGAAAAAAAATTATGCTGGTACTTCAATCTTTTTGGTTTGTGAATGTTTCTTGAGTTCCTCAAGTACCAACATATCGTAGATTTCAATGAGTTTCTTAATCTTAGCGTTTTCTATGTTTAGTTTGAAAAGTTTTGCTTTTCCTATGTCTCTGGTGTGAAGTATGATTTTGTTCTTGATTAAATCGTCCCATAACCTATAAAGCGTTGCTCGTCCAATTCCAGCGTTTTCCGCCATATCGGTTATGGAGAAATCTAGTTCTCTCTCTGTAATAAGGTAGTCCATGACTTTTATCATTGGGGAGTCGCCCAT
>CAYXPX010000073.1:0-1222 GCA_964467335.1 Candidatus Woesearchaeota archaeon
CAAATAAAACAATTGCAGAAGAGATGTCTGAAAAACTTCGTTCTATTTCTATAACACAGTTTTTTGAGAGGAATAGACACCTTTTAGGTTTTGATAACCCAAGAAAAGCTTTGTTGATGGCTATTAAAGAGGCTTGCGATAATAGTTTAGATGCAACAACTGAAGCTAGAATATTACCAGAAATTTATGTTGAGTTACAACAAATAAAGGAGGATAGATTTAAAGTTATAGTAGAAGACAACGGACCAGGAATAGTTAAAGAACAAATTCCAAAAGTATTTGGTAAGCTGTTATATGGAAGTAAGTTCCACAGATTGAAACAACAAATGGGTCAGCAGGGAATAGGTATAAGCGCTGTTTTACTTTATGGGCAATTGACAACAGGAAAAGGCATGCATGTAACTTCTAAGATTGGTACTAAGCATAAAGCACATTATTATGAAATCCATATGGATACACAAAAAAATGAACCTATAATAAAAAGAGATGAAATTGTGGAATGGAAAAAAGAGCATGGCACAAGAGTAGAAGTTGAATTGCAAGGGATTTACCAAAAAGGAAGACAAAGTGTTGATGAATATATTAAAGAAACTGCATTAATTAATCCATATGCGCAGATTGTTTACAAAACTCCAGACAAAGAAACAATTACATATGCCCGTGCAATAAAAGAATTACCCAAAGAAGCCAAAGAAATAAAACCACATCCTTATGGCGTTGAACTGGGGGTTTTAATCAGAATGATGCATTCTACCAGGACTGGAACTGTTGCAGGATTTTTGCAAAATGATTTTTGCAGGGTAGGCCAGAAAGTTTCTCAGGAAATTTGTGAAAAAGCAAAAATAAGTTCAAGAGCACGGCCGAGCACAATTGCAAGAGATGAAGCTGAAGCTTTGTACAATGCAATTCAAAATACAAAGATAATTGCTCCGCCGACAGACTGCTTAAGTCCATTGGGGGAGGAAGCTTTAATCAAAGGCATAAAGAAAGAAATTAATGCTGAATTTTATTGTGCAGTTACAAGGCCACCAAGCGTTTATAGGGGAATGCCTTTATTACTTGAAGTTAGTTTGGCGTATTGAGAAAGAAAAAATTGCTTCTATTATCAAAGCAAGATATTAAGTTTTAACTAGTGGTCGTAAAAAATAACATGGCAGTAATTGATGAAATTTTGAAGAAGGTTCCGGATGACGCGCACATAACTAGCTCATCTTATGAGATC
>CAYXPX010000073.1:1232-2534 GCA_964467335.1 Candidatus Woesearchaeota archaeon
ATGTAAAAGTTATGAGGTTTGCAAACAGGGTTCCTCTGCTTTATCAGCCGGGAGCATGCGCTACTACAGAAGCAATTGTTGATACTGCCTGGAAAAATTATGGTTTAAGCCAAAGTAAAGACAGTGTTCCTGTTGGCCCTGTTTCTATTGTGGTTCATATGGTTAGTGTCTGGGTTCCCTTTACTTCAGAAGCCAAAGAAGCAATAGCCCATTATCCTGAAATTGTAAAAGAGATGAAATTGGCTTTGCAGGAAGCAGGGAGACAGATGATTTCTTACATAAGAAAAACTGTGCGAGCCAGAGAGCAGCAGGAGAGAGTGAATTTGTTTGAGAAATATATTCCTGAACTAGCCAGTTCATTAAGCAGCTTAAGCGGCGAGAAAAAAACCTTAATAGAAGAAAATTTACAAAAAATTTTGAAAAAGGGATTAAAAGATTTGCTTGCTGAAGTTAAACAAGCAGAAAAAGCTGAGATCAAAGGAAAAAATATTGCATTTGGTGAAAAACAAAAAACTTTGCAGGAGATAAAAAGTGACTAAAATAGACCAGAAGAAAACATTAAAAGAACTTGGATTGAAAATAGTAGAACAAGCAAAAAAAGGAAAAAATCCAGAGATAACTTTTCCTTTAAGAAATTTAAGCAACATTGTTTTTGACAAGAAGACCAAAACTTTGAAGTTAGGAAACAAAAAAGGAGCAAGAACTTTTTTTAACGTAGCACATGCAAAGAAATTTTTACAGACTGTTGAAGTTGCAAGCATAATAAAGAAAGAACTTTTAGACAGCGGAAAACATGAACATTTAAGGGGAATTTTTTACATGACCAAAAGAACTATTCCCGGAACTAATGTGAATATAGTTGATGAGCAGCCGGAATCTGATAAGTGTATAGAAGATCTTGAAGTTATTACCGGACTTTCCAGGGAACAGCTGCATGTGTCTGCCAACAAGATGGGAAGCATGGTCGGGAATGTTGTTCTTGTGGACAGCGGGGATACCATAGACTGTTCGAGGCTTGGCAGAGGAGGCTATTCTATACCTTCTATAACTGATGAATTAGAATTTAAAAAAGTAAATGCAAAATATGTTTTGTACATGGAGAAGGCTGCAATATTTGAGAGACTTGTAGAGGATCAATTTTGGAAGAAAAATAACTGTGTTCTGCTTACATCTCAGGGCCAGACTACCAGAGGAATCAGGAGGCTACTGCAAATGCTTTCTGAGGACCATAGTCTGCCTATTTATGTTCTCTGCGACTCTGATGTTTATGGTGCATATATTTATTCTGTAATAAAATATGGC